>JBARAF010000378.1:0-2726 GCA_049791695.1 Croceibacterium sp. | reverse complement strand
GCAGGAAGCTGCCCGCCACCACCACGTCCGGGCGCAGGGCCAACACTTCTTCCACTGTCCCGCCGATCACGCGAAACCGCCGTGCCTCGGCCAATGGCATGGAACTGGCGCGCGGATCCTGACTGTAATGCGACAATGCCAGCAACTGCCCAGGATCAGCCACTTGCGCCAGCACCGCATCGGTACAAGGGTTCAGGCTGACAATCGCCGGATGAGGGCCACCGCTGGGCGGCGCGGCGCAGGCTGCCAGCAGCAGCGGCAGGCCGATCCTTCCCCACCGGCGCTGGATCACCACATCGCCCTCGCGCCAATGTGCAGGGTACGTCCCGGCGTGCCGTAACCGGCAGCGGTCTGATAGCGTTCGTTCCACGTGTTCTCGATCCGCCCGAACAGGACTACGTTCTCTGCCACCTGCAGCGAACCGCGCAGGTCCAGCACCGCGTGACCGGGCAGGCGCACGGAATTGAAAGCATCGTCGAAACTGGCCGAAACCAGCCGCAAGTCTGCGCCAAAGGCAACGGGTTCGCGGTCCCAATCCAGCGTCAGTGTTGCGGCATGGCGCGGGCGGCGGGCCAGCCTGCGGCCGGTCTCGCGATTGCTCGCACGGGTGAAGCTGTAAGCCGCGCGGAGCGCCAGCGCGTCGTGCGCCAGCAGAAACGCCTCCGCCTCCACCCCATCGGCGCGGGCGCGGCCGACATTATCGTATGTGCCATAGGGACGGTTCGTGCAGATGCCGGTCGTCAGGCCATAACATGACACAAAATCAATTAGATCACGGCTGTCCCTGCGAAACAGTGTCACAGCCAGGTAACCGGGAGCATTACGGTCGCCGCGGGACAAGCCCAGATCCAGGCCGGTGCTGCGTTCCGGCTTAAGCGCCGCGTTGCCGTAATCGGAATGGAGCTGGAACAGGCTGGGTGCCTTGAACCCCTGCCCCAAGCTGGCGGTGATCCGCCAGTCGCCCAGTGGTATGGCCAGATCTGCCCCCATCACGGAAATGGTGCCAAACCGCGCGTGGTGTTCCACCCGCACCCCGGCATTGGCCACAACTGCGCCGTCAAACCCACCCTGCAGATAGACGCCGCTGGTGGCACTGCGCTTCTGCGCATCATAGCTGCTGGAAAAGCGCGACCATTCCCGTTCCGCGCCAAAGGCCAGCCGCCATTCGCGCGCCTGCCACAACCCGCGCAGTTCCGCCCGTTGCGATTGGCCCTGCGTTATATAGGTCGGCGCGGGTCCGTATTGCGGATCAAAGCTGTCGCGGTTCGTCCGTGCCAGTGACCACGCAGCGGTGATGTCCAGCCCCGCCGCCTGGCCGCGCAGGCCTGCACCTCCTGCCAGCTGGCGGGTGTGCTGGTATTCGGCGGTATCGGTGAACAAGGCGTAATCCGGCGGCGCGAACCCATCCAGATCCAGCCGTCCCTGCGCCGCGCGCGCATGGGCAAATGCAGTCAGGCCGTCCGCCACAATAAGTTCCGCCCGCCCGCCTGCGCGCCATTGGCGGAAGCCATCCCGTTCTGTCCCTGTGGCGGCTGCGGAAATGCCGGCGGTTTCGACCCAGCCGCCCTGGGCGCGCAAAGTCAGCGGACCGCTGGCAAGGGCAGCGATGGCATCGGCTCGGGCGCTGGCGTGGCTGCCGGCTTCCAGCGACAGCGAGGCCGCCGGCATGGCGGCCTGGCCTTTGCCAAGCGTCGTTACCGCCATCACCCCGCCAATCGCCTGGCTGCCCCAGACCACCGAATTGGAACTGCGCAACAGTTCGATCTTGCTGATGCCACCCGCCAGCAAGGTGCCGCTGTCGAAGCCGTTGCCGGGGGACGCGGTGTCCGCCACGCGTACGCCATCCACCAGCACCAGCAGCTGTTCCGCGTCGGCCCCGCGCACGCGGACAGCGGTGAAACTGCCCAGCCCGCCGTTGCGGCTGATCGTCACCCCGGGCAGCCGTTGCACCACCCGGGCAAGGTCAGCCCCCTGCACTTGCGCGATTTCACCCGCGCCGATCACGCTGATCTGCTGCCCGCTGGCAGATGCGCGCTGATCCACGCCGCTGGCGACGACCGTGATCACGTTGTCGCGCCTCAGGTCAGCAATTACGATGTCGGCTTCAACGGCTGGCTCGGCGTTTTCCTGCGCCGCCGCCGGGCCAACCCAAACCACAAGCATTCCAAGGGAATATAGATATTTACGCACCAAACCTCCGATCATGAACGAAGTCGCCCATGCGGAAGCCGTCCGCCGGGATTGGCGGTTGGCGCGCTGCATTCCGGTACACCCCGCCCGGCTGCGGAACGACCGTACACGGGCAGGTCTCCTGGCTCCCGGATCGTAACGGCAGGCCCGCCTTCCCGGTTTCCCAGTGGCATGATGGGCCAGCCATTCCCCGGTCACAGTTGCGGGGGCAGCGCGGGTATTGCACCCGCTTCCCTTTTCAGCCCGGTTCCCCGGGCCACCCATGACGTCCTGCCCTGACTAGCAAGGCGTTAACCGCTTGCCAACCGGACGTGCCGCATTGGCACGGTTGCCACGGCCCTGCTGCGGCACCTGGCTCCGCGCGCTACGCGCCGGGGCGCGACCTTGTGAGGACTGACCGCTGCTCCATTCGCCTGCCAGTTCCGGCTCCGGGTTCCCTGCCCGCCCGCGCGAATTTTCCACGCGGATGACTCGTGGCGAGCGGGCGCAGGGCATTGCGATGCCGCGCCGTCGCCGCACCGGGCGGCGGCTGGCAA
>JBARAF010000377.1:0-14468 GCA_049791695.1 Croceibacterium sp. | reverse complement strand
CGGCAGGCCGAAGCCGAGGAAATCCAGCGCCGTCAGCATGGTGATGCTGGTGGACAGGATGAACGGCAGGAAAGTCAGCGTCGCCACCATCGCGTTGGGCAGGATGTGGCGGAACATGATCAGCCGGTTGCCCAGCCCCAGCGCGCGGGCCGCACGGACATAGTCGAGATTGCGGGCGCGCAGGAATTCCGCGCGCACCACCGGCACCAGCGCCATCCAGCTGACCAGCAACAACACGCCCAGCAGGCTGAAGAACCCAGGTTCGATGAAACTGGTCAGCACGATCAGCAGGTACAGGATCGGCAGTGAATGCAGCACTTCGATCCCGCGTTGGAAGATCAGGTCGGTCCAGCCGCCGAAGTATCCCTGCACGGCCCCTGCCACTACACCCACGGTGGAACTGAACAGCGTCAGCAGCAGGCCAAATGTCACCGACAGGCGGAAGCCATAGATGGTCAGCGCGAAGACATCGCGTGCCTGCCCGTCCGTGCCCATGATGTGCCGTCCATCGGGCGCAGAGGGGGCGGGTTGGTTCAGCTCGTAATCGATCGTGTCGTACCTGAACGGCACCAGCGGCCAGACCATCCACCCGTCACCCTTACCGATCAGGTCCTGCACATAGGGATCGCGGTAATCGGCCTCGGTTTCGAAATCGCCGCCGAACGTGGTTTCAGGGTAACTGGCCAAGACGGGCGCGTAGAGTTCGCCCCGGAATTGCATCAACAGCGGCTTGTCGTTGGCGATCAGTTCTGACCCCAACGACAGCACGTAAAGCGCCAGGAACAGCCACAAACTCCAGTACCCGCGCTTGTTCGCCCGGAACACTGCCCAGCGTCGCCGCCCCAGCGGGCCGAGGTGGCGGGTCACGTGCAGGCGGTCGGTCCAGCGGGTGATGGGGGCTGCCTCGTTCACGGTCAGACGTCCCGCCGCTCAAAATCGATCCGCGGATCGACCAGGGTATAGGCGACGTCACCCAGCAGGTTGGCCACCAGGCCCAACAGCGAGAAGATGAACAGCGAACCCAGGATCACCGGGTAATCGCGGTTGATCGTCGCTTCGAATCCCAGCAAGCCGAGGCCGTCGAGCGAGAAGATCACCTCGATCAGCAGGCTGGAGGTGAACAGCACGCCCACGAAAGCCGCCGGGAACCCGGCAATCACGATCAGCATCGCATTGCGGAACACGTGGCCCAGCATCACCCCGCGTTCCGTATTGCCCTTGGCGCGGGCCGTGGTGACATATTGCTTCCCGATCTCGTCCAGCACCGAATTGCGGGTCAGCATGGTCAGGCTGGCGAAAGCGCCGATCACCATTGCCGTCACCGGCAGGACCATGTGCCAGGCATAATCGACAATCCGCGCCGGCCAGCTCAGCTCGCTCCAGTTTTCCGACACCAGCCCCTGCGTGGGGAACCAGTCGAGGAACTGGCCGCCAGCGAACAGCACCACCAGCAGGATCGCGAACAGGAACCCCGGGATGGCATAGCCCAGCGTCACCACCACACTGGTCCAGGTGTCGAACGCCGTGCCGCTGCGCAGGGCCTTGCGTATGCCAAGCGGGATCGAGATCAGGTAAACCAGCAGCGTGGTCCACAGGCCCAGCGAGACCGAGACCGGGAGCCGTTCCGCAATCAGGTCGATCACCGGCCGGTCCTTGAAATAGGACGTGCCGAAATCGAACCGGGCAAAATCCCACAGCAGCTTGAAGTACCGTTCGTGCACCGGCCGGTCGAAGCCATAGAGCTTTTCCAACTGGGCAACCATTTCCGGTTCCAGTTCCCCGGTCGGTTGCAGCCCGCCGGCCGCCGAACCCGCGCCGGTATCGCCGCCGATGGTGGCAGTGGCATCCATGCTGGTGCCTTGCAGCTTGGCCGTAATCTGTTCGATCGGGCCGCCGGGCACGAACTGGATGATCAGGAAGCTGATGGTGACGATCCCGACCAGCGTCGGCACCATCAACAACAGGCGACGCAGGATATAGCCCCAGATGCCCGACATCAGCGATAGACCCCATGGCGCAGCCGCGCGGCGCGGGCCGGATCGTACCACCAGTTGTCTGCCGAATAGTACGGGAAGTTCCACGTCTGCTCCGCCTGCGGGCGGCCGAACTTGTCCCACAGCGCCACGGACAGCTGCCCCACCGGCGTCGGGTACGAATGCTGCATCGGGATGGTGTAATACTGGAACCGCGCCACCCGATCGACCACGCGCATCGCGTCGACCACGGTCTTGCGGTCGGTCGCGGCGATCATGGTGGCAATCGCATCGTCAATCGCCGCGTCGTTCACCCCGGAATAGTTGAGCTGGTTCGGCGTGGCGGCGGATGCGCTGGTCCAGACCATCGCCAGCCCCACCCCCGGGGTCGGCAGCGGGGCGAACACTTGCCGGTTGTAGAGGATGTCATAATCGTAATTGCGCACCAGGTGCTTCATCTGCGCCGCATCAACGGAGCGGAATTCGATCTGCACGCCCAGTCGCCGGGCATTCTGGATGAACAGCGAAACGTGGTTCATCACCAGCGGGGAGTAAGCGAGCATCTTCAGCCGCACCGGCTGGCCGCTGGCCGGATCGACCAGTTGCCCGTCCTTCACCCGGTATCCGGCCTGTTCCAGCAAGGCCCGCGCTTGCCGCAGGTTGGCCCGCATCTGTGCCCGGCTGCCGCCCACCGGCGTGGAAGGCGCACTGGCAAAGATCTCGGGCGGCACGCTGGCGCGGTGGCGGTTCAGGATCGCCAGTTCACCGGCTGACGGAAGGCCTTGCGCCATGAAGTCGGAATTGGGGAAGTTGCTGCCCATCCGCCCGTAATCGCCGCCCAGCACCACCTTGCGGACCCATTCGTAATCATAGGCGAGCAACAACGCCTGCCGCACCCGCCGGTCTGCCAGGAACGGCCGCCGGGCGTTGAAATTGATCGAATTGTAAATCGCGCCGTTTTCGTACTTCAGCTGGATGCGCTTGATATTGCCGTCCTGCACCGCTGGCAGGCTGGCTTCCTGCCGGATGTCGCTGGCGCTGGTGTCCAAACGCAGGTCCGACAGGCCAACGCGGAAGGCTTCGTTCAGCATCGTGTTGTCGCGGTAATAATCGTTGCGCACCACGTCGAAATTGAACCGACCCCGGTTTATCGGGTGGTTGCGGGCCCAGTACTTCGGATCGCGCCGCAGGATCAGCGTGCGCCCCGGTTCCGCCCGTTCGATCTTGTATGGCGCCAGGCCCACCGGCACGGCGAGCGAGGGTTTGAACGGATCCCTCCCGCGCCAGTAATGTTCCGGCATGATCGGCATCAGCGCCACCACGGTAATCAGCGTGGGGTTGTCCTTCATGGTGAAATGGAAGCGCACCCGATGCGGACCCAGTTTCTCCACCTTGCTGATCACCTGCGCCACCCGGCTGAAGGCCGGCAGGGTCAATCCCTTTCCCAAATTGGCGGAAAACACGACGTCGTCGGCCGTTACCGGGTGCCCGTCATCGAAATGGGCGGCGGGGTCCAGTTCGAATTCCACCCACGATTTGTCGGCCGGCCAGGACAGCCGCTTGCAGACGAGACAGTAATAGGATGCCGCCTCGTCGCGGCTCTGCCGCATCAGCGAATCCGCCATGTACAGCAGCGGCGGCGGGAATGTGCCCAGCAGGGCAATCTGGTTGAGACTGTCGAATGTGCCCGGCTGGCCATAGCGGTACGTGCCGCCTTTCGGCGCATCGGGGTTCACATAATCGAAGTGCTGGAAGTCGGGCCCGTATTTCAGCGGCCCGAAAACCGCGTAGCCATAACTGGTGCGGACGCCCCCGGCAGAAGCATCATCCAGCGCCGCAGCCTGCGGACCGAGCATGGCCAGCGCCAGCACGGCGGCAAGCCACCGTACACGGCGCAGCAAGGCTGCGAATCCAAAGGCCCGAATTGTCGGCATCGTTTCTCCCAACGGAACATTCGCAAGCTAAGTGCCTTGACGCAATCAACAACTTCGCCACGATACAAAAAACAATCGTGGAGAGGCGCGATGGACATTGCGGAAAGCACCCCGGGCTTTGGCGCACGGATCACCGGGCTGGACCTGAACGGGCCGCTGGCGCCGGAAGTGGAGGCCGATCTGGTCGATGCCGTCCACCGTTATGGCGTGGTGGTGTTCCCGCAAACCGGACTGGATGATGCCGGGCACGTGTTCTTCAGCCGGGTTTTCGGCAACCTGTGGACCACGCCCGCCAGCGCAAGCGCGCAGCCGCGCTTTGCCTATCCGCACCTGTTCGATGCCGGCAACCTGACGGCGGACGGCCAGATCAATCCCGATGAAGCCGCCCGCGCCCGCCGCGCCGGTGACCGGCTGTGGCACACGGACAGTTCCTTTACCCGTGACCGGACAACCTATTCCCTGTTGCTGGCGCATGAAGTGCCGAGTGCGGGCGGCGAAACCCTGTTTGCCGATGTGCGCGGGGCCTGGGACGCGCTCCCGCAAGATATGAAGGACCGGATCGGCAGCCTGCAGGTGGTCCACAACTGGTGGCATTCACGGCGCAAGGCCGGGTTCCCGATCAGCGACGAGGAGGTCGAGAACCGCCAGCCCCAGGCGGTCCACCCGCTGGTGCACACCCATGCCTTGTCCGGCCGCCAGAGCCTGTACATCGCCGCCCATGCCCGCAGCGTGGTCGGGATGGAGCGGGCGGAAGGCCAGGCATTGCTGGCCCGGTTGATCGAACACGCCACGCAGGATCGCTTCACCTTTGCCCATCGCTGGGCCACAGGCGATCTGGTGATCTGGGACAATTTCAGCACGATGCACCGGGGCAGTGACTATGACGATGTAAACGAACGGCGCGATATGCGGCGCACCACGGTGCTGGCCTGGCCGCCGCCGCCGATCGTGCAGGACCCGCGCTTTGCCAGCAGATTCGATCCCGACCAGTTCCGCGTGATGCTGCAAGGCAGCCCTGCTTGATTCATCAAACTATATCGGCGACAACGCTCCAAGGCGGGACGGGCCGCCGGGGAGAGCAGACGCCATATGGCGCGTTTTGACATTGAGGATTTCGTCGACCGGCAACCGATCGGTCGCACCCAGCTGGCAGTGCTGCTGGTCTGCGGGTTGGTCTGCTTCATCGACGGCTTCGACATTTTCGTCATCGGCAAGATCGCTCCGGCGATCACTGCGGACTTCGGGGAAAAGCCCGAAGCCATGGGCTTTGTCTTCCTGTTGCAGCAGATCGGCCTGGCCGCGGGTGCATTCCTGGTGTCGCCACTGGCGGACCGGTGGGGTCGGCGGCGGATGCTGGTCTGGGCTTGCGGTGCTTTTGGCGCGATCACTTTCGCCAGCATTTATGCGCAGAGCCTCACCCAGCTTGCCTGGCTGCGCGGCTTTGCCGGGCTGTTCATGTCCGCCGGGATGCCGATTGCACTGACCTTGATTTCGGAAATGGCCCCCAAGCGCCGCCGATCCCTGTTCGTGGCGCTGGCCCTGGCCGGATATTCCACCGGCAATGCCGCCAGCGGGGCGGTCGCCGCCTGGCTGCTCGACATCTATGGCTGGGAAAGCGGCTTCGTGATTGGCGGGATCGTGCCGATCCTGTGCATTCCGCTGCTGCTGCTGTTCGTGCCGGAATCGATCAAGTACCTCACCGAACGCGATCCCCACGGCCACGCCCTGCCCGCCACCGTGCGGCGGATGGACCGGCAGGTGATGCTGGCCGGGGACGAACAATTCGTGCTGGGCACAGAACGGGCGCAGGTCGCAAAACCCGGCCTGTTGGACGTATTCACCGAAGGGCGCGGCTGGATGACGGCGGTGTTGTGGGCGGCCTGCGTGCTGTCGATGACCAATATCGCGATCATGAGCCAGTGGCTGCCGACCTTCTTCCAGGAAATGGCCGGGGTGCCGATCCAGCAGTTCGCCATCTCGGCGATGATTTCCTACCTCGGCGGACTGGCCGGGATGCTCAGTGTTGGCTGGCTGATGGACCGCTTTGCCGCCACGCGGATGATCCCGCTGTATTACCTGCTGCTGGCCGGATCGATGGTGGCGCTGGCCTGGGTACCGTTCGAAGCGGCGATCTTCATCGCCGTGCTGATCACCTTCAACTTCGTCCAGACCGGTGGCCAGGGCGGGCTGAACACCCTGATAACCCAGGTCTATCCGCCCCGGATGCGCAGTACCGCGCTGGGCTGGGCCGGGGGCGCGGGCCGCATCGGCGGGGTCATCGCGCCGCTGTTCGGGGCCTTTGCCCTGGAACGGCACCTGTCGTTGCAAACCACGCTGGGCATGGCTGCCGTCGGCCCGTTGCTGGTGGCCGTGCTGATCCTGTTCCTGCGCACCAATGGCGCGGAGAAACAGGGCCGGGATGGACCAGAACCCGCCCCCGCAAAAAGCCACTGAAATCGCACTGACGTTTAGGATTACCTGATGACCATCACCGCGCCGCCCGCTCCCATGCAAACCAGTGGCACCGATCACCCGTTCGCCCCCCGGTTCGAATTCGCCTTCACCGTCAGCATCGACCTGACCCCGGCGGTATGGCTGAAACCCAGCAGCATGGGCGCAACCCGGGCCGGGGTGTGGGCGGCGCAAGGCACGTTCGAAGGCCCGCGCATCAAGGGCCGGGTCCTGCCGATGAGCGGCGGGGACTTTCCGCTGGTGCGCCCCAACGGGGTGATCGATTTTGACGCCCGCTATTTCCTGGAAGCGGATGACGGCACCCTGATCTATCTGCAAAGCCGCGGCTATCGCTGGGCCGAAGGCGAAGCGATGGAAAAGATGGGCCGCAACGAACCGGTGGAAGCGCACGAATACTATATGCGCGTATCGCCCAAATTCGATGTGCCGGAAGGCCCGCACGAATGGCTGGGCAAGCACATCTTCGTCGGCGTGGCGGAAAAAGTGCCCAACGCCAATCGCATCCACTATTTCATGCTGCTGTGATGGAAGTGCCCCCGAACCTGCCGCAAGTTTCGGCAAACCTGGAATTCGTGTTCGAGATGCGGGTCGATTTCCGGCCTGATCGGTGCATTTTCGGCCCGCTGCCCGGCGGCGGCAGCAAAGGGTACACCCCTTGCGCCGGTGGCACGATCTATGGCCCGCGCCTGTCCGGCCGGGTACTGCCCGACAGCGGCGCCGACTACGCCGACGTGCGCGGTGACGGCGTGATCGTGATCAAGTCCCATTACGTGCTGGAAGCAGACGACGGGACCAAGATCTACATCAACAACAACGGCTTCCTCGTCCCGGCGCAGGATGAAACGGCAGTGTGGGAACATGGCGCGCGCCAGCCGGCCTATTTCCGCTTCACGCCCACGTTCGTCGTCCCGCAAGGCCCGCACGACTGGATGGGCCGCACACTGTTCGTCGGCGCCGGCCAGCGCCGCGCCAACCCGGACCATTCGATCTTCAGCTATTACGCGGTGAAGTGAGCGCGGGACTCCTCCGGCAACCAAATCCCCGAGTTTGAACGGGACCCTGGATTACCCCTGACGCGGGATGATCGGCACCAGCAGGTGGCTGTCGTACTGGCCGCCGGTATGGATCACGTGGGTGCCCGCATTGCGCAGGTCCTCGTGCCGGGCAAACGGCAGGTTGGGCAGGGCATCGCGATAGATGTCCATGCCTTTGACCACCACGCGCAGGCTTTCCCCGGCGTGGAACAGGGTGGAACTGGGCCACAGTTCCACTTCCACCGGCACCACTTCGCCAGGCTGCAGCAGGTCTTCCCGTTCATGGGTATGGAACGGCTGCCACGGGCGTGACCGCACCGGATCAAGCGCGCGGTGGCTGGCGCGCAGCCAGCCGAGCGCCACCGGGCCGTTTTCGAAAAAGGCGTAGAACGTCATGCCGACGGGCTGGCCTGCCGCATCCAGTTTCTGCAGGGCCACGAACAGGTCCATGTCCTGCGCGCCCTGGGCTTCCACCCACAGCTTCAGCTTGGCGTGGCCGGTAATCTCGGTGTCATGGGCGAAGCGGTGGGTGAACACGGCCTCGCCCGCTTCGTCCAGCGGGTCATAGCGGGCATCGGCCGCCTGCTTACGCGGGGTTTCCGCCAGGGTGCCACTGGCGGCGTCGAGCCACAGCGGGCGATAATCGGTCCGCGCCAGCGGCCATTGGCGTTCTTCACGCACCGTGGCCACATTGGCGGCTTCACGCACTTCGATGCGCACCGGCGGCCACTGGTCGACGCCATTGTCCGCCCCTTTCAGCACATGATCGAAGAACAGCGCCTGCCGCTCACGGCTTTCGGGGCGGTAGTAATTGGCCCACTTCTTCTGCCCGTGGACTTCCAGCCATTTGCGCGGGGATGACATGCGCTTGAACGCTTCCATCGTGCCGCGCGAATGCAGCCCGTGGTCCGACCAGCTGGCCACGACATAGGCGGGAATCTCGATCGATTCGACGTCCACTTCCTTGCTGCGCCAGTAATCGTCCATCAGCGGATGGGCGATCACGTTGGCCGCGGTATCTTCATACCGGCTGAGGCCAAACCGCAGGTTGGACGATCCGCGCGGGACAAAGCCGGTTTCGCGGATGCCGCCGTGGCGGGCGAAATCGCGGTACCAGTCGAGGAACCCTTCCCACGGGTTGAGCGCGGCCAGGTGCGGCGGTCTCAGCGCCGCAACCAGGTACTGGATCGCCGCCAGGTAGGAAACGCCGGTCATCCCGACTTTGCCATTGGTCCACGGCAGGGCCGCCAGCCATTCGATACAGTCGTAGCAGTCTTCCCCTTCGCCCAGCCCGTTGTGGCGCAGGTCCCCTTCCGACAGCCAGGCCCCGCGCGGATCGGCAAAGACCACGGCGTAACCCCGGGGGCACCAGAAAGCCGGGTCCGGCGCTTCGAAGGCAGTGAAGCGGCTCATCCACCCGTCCTGCACGCCGGACGGGGGCCACAGCGTGGCCGACAGGCCATGCTTGCCGTAAGGGCTCCACCCCAGCAGGATCGGCAGGTCTGCTTCTGCCGCATCGGCCGGGCGGTAGATGTCGACGAGGATCGTCACCCCGTCGCGCATCGGCACCGCGACGTTGCGTTCGATCAGCAGGCTGTCTTCTTCCCAGCGGGCGTAGTCACGCGGGGGCAGCGGCGGCTTGCCGAACGCGGTGGCGGGATCGACGCTGTCCGCCATGATCAGTTCGAACCCGGCCATCGCCGCCATCCCCCTTGAACGCCGCGATCAGTACGAAACGCGCAGGCCGACCTTGAAGCTGCGGCCAACCACATCGTACAGCACGTTGTTGGTCGGGCCGAAGCTGGACGGGATGTTGTTCGGCGGATCGTGGTCGAACAGGTTGCTGACCACCCCGAACAGTTCCGCGCTGCGATCCCCGTCATGCCAGAGCTTGTACTGGGCGTTCAGGTTCACATAGACGACCGATTCCACCTTGTTGTCGCTGACCGAATTGGCCAGCAGCGGGCTGTAGCCGTCCTGATGCGGGCCGATGTTGGTCACCTGGAACAGCCCCGTGGGGATGTACCGCATCTGCAACTGCACCGACAGCGGATCACTGGCCCAGGTGACATAGCCGTTCAGCGTGTAATCCGGCATGCCCGAAGGCTGCGACACGCCGGAACCGTTCTGGCCCGCACGATCAATGGCGACGCCCGCGGTATCGACCGTGATCAGATCCTTCACCACCGTGGCCAGCATCCGCAGGTTCAGGTCACCCTGCCCGCCGACCAGATCCAGCGGCAGGTTGTAATCCAGTTCCAGATCCCACCCGCGCGTGATCAGCGTGTTCAGGTTGAGGCTGGGATTGACGATCGAGGTGATGATCCCCGCGCCGTCACGGTTGACGTACTGGCACAGCGCGGTGTTGCCGCCCTGGCAGCGGTTGACGATGGTCTGCGCCCCCAGGGTGCTGATTGCACCATCCAGCGAAATGTCGAACCAGTCCGCCGAAGCGCGCAACCGGCCCGCCCCGGCGAAGGGAACGGTCACCACGGCACCCACCGTCCAGGTATCGGCAACTTCCGGTGCCAGTTGATCGTTGCCTGACAGCAACGTGGGGTACAGCCCGCGCGCACCGCCGTTGCGCGGATCGTCCACCGTCTGGAACGAGCTTTGCGGCAGGGAATAGAGTTCGAACAGGTTGGGTGCGCGGATATCGCGCGAACGGGTGCCGCGCAGGCGCAGGAACTCCACCGGTTCCCAGATCGCCCCCAGCTTCCACGTGGTGACGGTGCCGCTGTTGCTGTAATCGGTAATCCGCATCGCGCCGTTGATTTCGGCAATGCGGGCAAATGCCATGTCCCGCGCCAGCGGCACGGCGATTTCGACGAAGCCTTCCTTCACTTCCAGGCTGCGGGTGGTCCCGGCAATGCCGCCGCCGGGGCTGGTGTAGAAATCATTGGCTGCGGAAATCGCGTCAACCGTGCTGGACACGGTATCCTTGCGATATTCGATGCCCGCTGCCACCGGCACCGGCCCGGCCCAGCCTTCAAACAGGTCACCCCGCACTTCGGCGGCGGCCACGTGCTGTTTCAGCGTGGTGTCCTGCATCACCGTACCAGTGACATAGGCCACTGCCCGCGGATCGGCAGCGCCCTGGCCAAACGGATTAAGCGCCACGCAGGCCGGATCGTCATTGGTGGTCGAAACGTCGGCATTGACGCGGCACACCGCATTGCCGCCCACGCGCACACTGTCGATCGCCCGGTTCATCCGCGAATTGATCGTGGTGTTGTACCCGCGCTGGGAATAATCAGTCTGGCCGTACTGGTAATAGGCATCCGCCGACCAGCCGGGGGCGAATTTCCAGGTCAGCCCGGTCACCGCACGCCAGGTCTCACGCGTCACCGTGCCGCGCTGCGGGCCGATGTCGTTCCAGATGCGGCCGAACGGCAGCGTCTGGACATTGGCGTTGACCATGGCCGTCAGCACGGATGCGGGCAGGAAAGCGTTGTCGCGGCGGATCTGGTAGGCCCCGGCCGGCGAAATGTCGCGGCGGCTGGCGCCCAGGATTTCGCCTTCCACCCGGCCGTAACTGCCTTGCAGGTTGAAAGTCAGCGCGTCGGACAATTCATAATCGAAGTTGCCGAAGGTGTTGATCCGCTGGCTGGGCGCGGACAGCGGGAAATACTGGTAGAACGGCAGGATATTGTCTCCCCCGCCGCTCTGGAACAGCCCCGCGCCACCGTAAGTGCCGTAGTTGTGGGCAAAGGTGGTGCCGTTGGCGTTGAATTCTGTACCCCGCAGCGGCCCGGCGATGACCAGCCCGTTCAGGGATGCAGTGGCCGTGCGGGCATTGGGCAGGATGATCGTCGCCGCTTCCCCGGCAATCACCCGCTGGGTGGTGCTGCCGGTGCGGAACGGGTTGCTGACGGTGTTATAGTTTTCCGCGCACCAGTCTCGGGTGTAGCAATCGCCGGTGCCCTTGCTGTCGACATATTCGCCGCCCAGCACCAGGCGCGCGCGGCCGTCGGCGAAGGATCCGCCCCAGGCCAGGCTGGCCAGATATTCATCGTTATCGCCCGCATCAGACACGCCATATTGCAGCGTGGCGCGCAGGCCCTTCAACCGGCGGTTGATGATCAGGTTGGTGACGCCTGCCACCGCGTCGGAGCCATAGGCGGCAGAGGCGCCGCCGGTGACCACTTCCACCCGTTGCAGCAGCGATGATGGCACCAGGTTGAGATCGACCGTGTTGGCCGGCGTGAACGACCCGCCCGAAACGGTGGAGGCAACCACTCGTCGCCCGTCGATCAGCACCAGGGTGCGGTTGCCGCCCAGGCCGCGCAAATCGGCGGTGGACGCGCCTAGGTTGCTGACGAAGATCGCCGTCGTGGCAGGGGTGCTCTGCGGGCGGAAGGCGGGGATGTCGTTCAGCACCTGGGCGATGCTGGTGGCCGCCTGCCGGGCGATCTGTTCTTCGCCCACGGTGGTCAGCGGGGTCGGCGCGGTGAAGCCGGAGCGCGCAAGGCGCGAACCGGTGACCACGATCGGACCCGCATCGGCGCTGCCTTCAGCTGCCGCGGCAGCCTGATCCTGCGCCATGGCCGGAGCCGCCGAAGCCAGTGCGCAACTGACGGCAAGCAGGCTCGCAGTCACCCGCACGCCCGGGAGCCTCATGCCCTGAATCCGCACGGTCCGATTGCTCATCATGGTCATGGCTTTCTCTCCCTCGGGCGCCCTGCCCGTTATCCTGACCGGCCGTTTTCGGCCGTGATCTGGGACAATGCTCCCCCGGATACTTTGAGAAGTCAAGAATTGCTCGCTTGGCGTCGGATCGGCGCTTATGTATCGGGCCCGACGAGGCTGCGAGACGACGGAGTTAACCCTGCCTACCGAGACCCAACCCGCCCCGCTGGCAGCTGAACCCGCTGCTGCATCCGGGCCTGCATTGCCCTTGATCTGGAACCTTTTTCGCGAAGGGGACGTGGCGCAGCGCCTGTTGCTGACGTCCAAGATGATTGAGCGGGTGACCGCCCGCCAGTTGCAGGACCAGTTCGGCCTGTCCGTGGCGCAATGGCGCGTGCTGGGCTTCACCTGCATCGCCGGGCCATCCAGCGCGACATTCATCGGCGAATCGGCAGAGGTTGATCAGGCCGAAATCAGCCGTGCGGTGAAAAACCTGCTGGACCGCGAACTGGTGACGCGAACCTATGCCAAGGGCAGCCGCAAGACCCTGGTGATTGCGCCCAGTCCGGCCGGGCAGACGCTGTTCGAACAGGTCCAGCAGACGCGCCGCGCCTATTTCGGCAAGATCACCCGGCGGCTGGAGCCGCGCCACCGCGAAGTGATGGCGGAAGTGCTGCGGCTGATCGCGGAAGACGTGGTGGCCGACAGGGAACAGAGCCAGCCCGCCTGACTGTCCCCCAGTCAATGGCCGGTTCAAGCTCTGGCCACGTGCTACAACAGTCTGCGCCGTTCCAAGCAAGCCCGCCCCACCCCCGGCTGCGCATAAGCTGGGCGCTGGAGGATGCGCATGGCTGGGTCGAGGGCGATTGAATTGTGCCAGGTGCGCCACGTGCGCATCGGGCAGGGAGCTGCGCGCGGGTGCGTGGACGATTGCCTGGCCGCGAGGGCGCGGGCGGTGTTCATCGTCACCTCTGCCCCGATTGCCGCACTGGCCGAAAACCTGCGCGTGCCGCTGGCAACTGCCGGGGCAAATTGCACCGTCTGGGCCGGCCCGGATGGGGAACCGACCGTCAGCCACTTCACCGCCGCACTGGCTGCCGCCCGTACCGCCGGGGCTGATTTCGTGATCGGCCTGGGCGGCGGCAGCGCCATGGACGTGGCCAAGCTGGTCGCCGCGCTGCTCCACGGATCGCAGCAGTTTTCTGGAATCGTCGGCATCGGCTTGCTGGCCGGGCGCTCCGTGCCGCTCGCCTGCATCCCGACCACCGCCGGGACCGGCAGCGAAGTCACCCCGATTGCCATCCTCGAAGACGAAGAAGCGCAGCTGAAAAAAGGCGTGGTCAGCCCGCACCTGGTGCCGGACTATGCCTATCTCGACCCGCAGCTGACCGTGACCATGCCGGCCAAGGTGACCGCCGCCACCGGCATCGACGCGCTGACCCATTGCATCGAAGCCTATACCAACCGTTTCGCGCACCCGTTGGTGGACAGTTGGGCACTGCACGGCATTGCGCTGGTGGCGCAGCATCTGGTGACCGCCGTGCGCGACCCTGCCAACCTGCCTGCGCGTGAAGGGATGCTGCTGGCCAGTCACCTGGGCGGCATGTGCCTGGGCCCGGTCAACACCGCCGCTGTCCATGCCCTCGCCTATCCGCTGGGCGGCGAATTCCACGTGGCCCACGGGGTCGCCAATTCGCTGTTGCTGCCGCACGTGATGCGCTTCAACGCTGTCGCCGCGCCGGAACGCTATGCCCGCGTCGCCCATGCGCTGGGCGTGCCGGTCAGCGGTGACGATGTAGCCGACGCGGCGGGGGGTATCGCCGCCGTGGAACTGCTGTCCGAACGCGCCGGGATCGACCGGCACCTGTCACAAGTGGGCATCAGTCATAATGCCTTGCCGCGCATGGCCGCCGCCGCGATGACGGTGCAACGCCTGCTGGGCAACAACCCGCGCGAAGTCACCGAAGCAGACGCGCTCGCTATCTACGAGGCAGCCTTGTAATGTCCGGAATGTTCGACTGGTACCGCGAAGCGGACAAGAAAACGCGGCGGGTGTTCTGGACCTGCAGCGCCGGCTGGGCATTGGATAGCGCTGACAGCGTGATGTACCAGTACCTGATCCCGCTGCTGACCGTGGGGCTGGGCATCACCCTGGTGCAGGCCGGGACCATCGCCAGCGCCAATTTCTTCGCCGCGGCCATCGGCGGCTGGCTGGGGGGCTGGCTGTGTGACCGGTTCGGCCGGGCGCGCATCCTGCAGATCACCATCCTGTGGTTCAGCCTGTTCACTTTCGCTTCCGGCTTCGTGCAGGATTACAACCAGATGCTGGTCGTCCGCATTTTGCAGGGGATCGGCTTTGGTGCGGAATGGGCCGTGGGTGCGGTGCTGTTGGGCGAAATCGTCCGCCCGAAGGACCGGGGCAAGGC
>JBARAF010000376.1:0-2599 GCA_049791695.1 Croceibacterium sp. | reverse complement strand
GGGCTACAGGCGGCGGCGGAGCCGTATCAGGCTCTGGCGGCGGCGGCAGCTCTTCCTCCGGTGGCGGCGGCTCCTCGATATCCACGGTGGTCACGCGTTCAACCAGTTGCTTGGCAGCCGAATAGGCAAGCCCGGTAACCAGCGCGTAACCAATAGCGATGTGGATGAGGGCAACGATGGCAATCGCAACCATGCGACTGCCGCTCATTTGTTGGTCAGCGTAAGCCATCCAGTCCCTTCACTCCGTCATTGGTGCCGGGCAGTGCCCGACATCTGCGACGCCGACAGGTTTCCCCACCGGTCGTCCAAAAAGCTCAAACCATCTCCGCCCGTCTGGCATTGCCAGCAATTGGATGCCAGAGGCGCGGGAAACGGCACGTCGGGGCCGGGATTATTTTTTGCTTTTCGGACCCGATCGACCGGGGTCTTAACCGCGAAGAAACGCGACGGCAAACGCTTTGTCGGTTAAGCGGCAATTCAGCGGAAAGCTTCAGGATCGGTCAACCAGTGGCGTTTTTCCGCCGCTTTGCAGCCCCGGGAAGGCATCAAACGGCATGAATCATCAACCGACTATAAAGCGCGCAAAATCGCTCGTCACCGCTTGCGCAAGTTTGACGGTTTTCTGTGCGTTTCCAGCTACTTCGCAGGTGCCTCAGGCCGCCAATCCAGCCCCTGCGGCGCCTGTTGTAGCGACCTTTGCCGACCTAGCCACGCTGGTTGAGGCATCAACCATAATTGCGCGGGCAGAGATTCGCGGCCAAGCCCCGGTTGAAGCCGCCCGGGCACCCGGTCTGGGTGCCGGAAAAATCCGCCTTTATCTCCAGGGCCGCACTGAAAACCTGCTGGTGGGCCGTGCCGCCCTCGGCGAATCGCTCAATTTCCTCGTCGATGTGCCCCTGGATGCGAAGGGTAAGGCGCCCAAGCTGAAGAAGCAGCGGATGCTGGCCTTCGCAGTGCCGGTTGCTGGCCGGGCAGGGCAGTTGCAGCTGGTGCGGCCGGATGCGCTGTTGCCTGCCGATCCGGCGCTGGAAGCCCAGGTGCGGGCGCTGGCCACCCGTTTTGCATCCCCCGATGTCCCCCCCAAGGTGACCGGTGTGCGCGAAGTGATGTCGGTCCGGGGCAACCTGGCGGGTGAATCCGAAACGCAGGTATTCCTGGATACGGCCAACAATGCGCCGGTTTCACTGTCGGTGGTCCGCCGTCCGGGCATGGAACCGGACTGGGGCGTGTCATGGACGGAGATCGTCGACCAGGCGGCCGCAGCACCCCGTGGCGGCACGCTGGAATGGTACCGCTTGGCCTGTTCCCTGCCCCGGCAATTGCCGCAGCAGGCGTTCCTCCAGTCCGACAGCGCCTCGCGCTATCAGGCCGAGGCGGACTATGCCTTCATCCTCCAGTCGCTGGGCCCCTGCGCGCGCCTGAGAACTTAGGCCCGTTGCGGACTTAGCCCGGTTGCGGACCTGACGCGGTTATCCTAACGGCCAGCGCGATCCATCGCGTGACCTTGAGGGAACCATGACCGAACAGCCCAGCCAGACGCCCTCGGGCACTGCGAACCCGCCTATTGCCCCCTTGCGTATCGCCCTGGCCGGACTGGGCACCGTTGGCGCGGGCGTTGTCCGGCTGCTTGACGCCAATGGTAACCTGATTGCGCGCCGCGCCGGGCGGCCGTTGCAGATCGTCGCCGTATCCGCCCGCAACCGCACCAAGGACCGCGGCGTGGATCTGGCGCGGTTCGCGTGGGAAGATGACATGACCACCCTGGCCCAGCGGGCTGACGTGGACGTGGTGGTGGAACTGGTCGGCGGCTCCGATGGCCCGGCGCTGGCCCTGGCGCGCAGCACGCTGGCGGCGGGCAAGGGCTTTGTCACCGCCAACAAGGCAATGATTGCCCATCACGGCATGGAACTGGCCGCGCTGGCGGAACAGGCGGCCCTGCCGCTGAAGTTCGAAGCCGCGGTGGCGGGCGGCATCCCGGTGATCAAGGGCCTGCGCGAAGGCGCGGCGGCCAACCGGCTGGAACGGATTTACGGCATCCTCAACGGCACCTGCAATTACATCCTGTCGACCATGGAACGGACCGGGCAGGATTTCGGCGAAGTGCTGAAGGAAGCGCAGGCGCTCGGTTATGCCGAAGCCGATCCGGCGTTCGATATCGAAGGGGTGGATGCAGCGCACAAGCTGGCGATCCTGGCCGCAATCGCCTTTGGCACGCGGATTGATTTCGACAGCCTGGCCATCGACGGCATCACCCGCATCCGTGCGGCCGACATCGCCCAGGCGGCGGCGCTTGGCTATGTCATCCGGCTGGTTGGCATGGCGGACCGGGACGGCGAAGGGGCGGCGCTGTTGCAGCGGGTGCAGCCGGTGCTGGTCCCGCGCAGCCACCCGCTGGCAGCGGTCGATGGCCCGACCAACGCCGTGGTGGCGGAAGGCAATTTCGTCGGCCGGCTGCTGTTCCAGGGGCGCGGCGCGGGCGATGGCCCGACGGCCAGCGCGGTGGTGGCAGACCTGATCGACATCGCGCGCGGTGACACCGGCGCGCCGTTCTCGATGCCGGTGGCGGATCTGGAAGCAACTGGCGCGGCCGATTCCGGCC
>JBARAF010000375.1:0-6360 GCA_049791695.1 Croceibacterium sp. | reverse complement strand
GCCTTCGGCCGCAGCCGGCCCGCCTGAAGGTGCCGGTCCCCCGGAAGGGGCAGGCCCGCCGGAAAATGCCGGGAACGCTCCTGCTCGTTGAGCGTAGGATTTGTGATAAGCAGGCGAAGGCCGTTCGGGAAACCGGGCGGCCTTTGTCGTTTCAGGCCTGAGGCATACGCAACAAGGTGATTCGCGCCGCACCAACCTGACGTTCGCTTTCGATTTCCAGCGTCTTCACCTTCACCGCTTCATCCCGCGCGGTTTCCAGTGCGATCCAGCTCGAAGGGCCGAACCAGCCGAGCCGTTGCAACCGGTCCAGCGCCACGCCGCCCGCGCCGCTGCCATACGGTGGGTCGAGCAGCAGTAGGTCATAGGGTTCCTTCGCCGGGCCAAGGCCCATCACCGAAGCGGCCTGAACCGAGGTGACCGCCTGCGCCTGCAAGGCCGCCAGGTTAGTGCGCAAGGCGCGGATGGCCGCCGGATCCTGTTCCACGAACAGGCAATGGGCCGCACCGCGCGACAGGGCTTCCAGTCCCAGCGCACCGGAGCCCGCAAACAGGTCCGCCACGCGCAGGCCTTCGAACGAGCCGAGGCGACTGGTCAGCATTCCAAACAGCGTTTCGCGCGTCCGGTCAGCCGTAGGGCGGGTGTTTTCGCCTTCCGGTGCGCGCAACAGGCGGCGGCGCCATTCCCCGGCAATAATCCTCAAGCCTTCGGCCCCTTCTTCAGCGTGCCACGGAACCGGTCGACATCTTCGCGACGCACTTCCGCAGCGGCCCCGCGCGGCAGGTCGCCCAGTTCGAACGGGCCATAGGAAATGCGCAGCAGGCGGCTGACTTGCAGACCGAGATATTCCAGCACCCGGCGCACTTCGCGATTCTTGCCTTCCGCCAGGGTCAGTTCGATCCACTTATTGCGGCCGGAACTGCGTTCCATGTTGGCGTTGATCGAACCGTAGCGCAGGCCTTCGATGGTGATCCCGTCCATCAGGCTTTCGAGCTGGCTTTGCGTCACGTCGCCAAAGGTGCGCGCGCGATAGGTGCGCGGCACGCCGCTGGATGGCAGTTCCATCGCCCGCTTCAGTTCGCCGTCGTTGGTCAGCAACAACAGGCCTTCGGTATTCAGATCGAGCCGCCCGACGGGCATCAGGCGGGGCGTTCCTGCAGGCAAGGCGTTGCGCAGCGCGTTGTAGATGGTTGGCCGCCCGGCCGGATCTCGCTCTGCGGTGATCAGGCCGCTGGGCTTGTGGAACATGTATAGCCGCGCCCGGTCCGGTGCGGCGACCGGTTTGCCGTCCACGGTAACGCCTCGCAGGCTCGTCAGGACGGTTGCAGGGGTGGTCAGCTTTTCGCCATCGATGGCAATGAGGCCATCGGCGATCATGCGCTCGATCTCGCGGCGGCTGGCAATACCAGCGCGGGCAAGCAACTTGGCGATCCGGTCGCCTTCACGCGGGGGCTGGTCGGGTTTGGGTGCGGAATGTTTCACATCGGCCGCATAGCCAAGGAGGGGGCCGCGGTCCAAGGGAAAGGGTGATATGCCGGCCGGACGGTTACTCCGCCGGCGATTGCCGTGGTTCGGGTGAAACTCTTTTCGCAGCGAAAATGCTGCCTTTTGACACTTCCCTTGGCCGGTGCAGGCGCTAGTCTCCCACGTTTTGGCGGGGAGCATGATGGCGCAGAAACGCAAGGGGCTGGGGCTGCTGCTTTCTGCCTTTTCCAACCGCAAGACTGGAATCATGCTGGTCTATGGCATGGCCTCGGGCCTGCCTTACGCCCTGCTGCTGGGCACGCTGTACGCCTGGCTGGGTGAAACGGGCGTGGATCTGGAAACGATGGGCGTTTTTTCGCTGATCGGGCTGGCCTACGCCTTCAAGTTCCTGTGGAGTCCGCTGGTTGATCGCGGCCGTATCCCGCTGTTGTGGCGGATGGGGCGGCGACGCAGCTGGCTGGTGCCGATCCAGGCGCTGGTCGGCCTGTCGCTGATCGCCATGTCGGCGATGAACCCGCAAAGCTCGATCGGCTTTTTCTCGCTGCTGGCGGGTCTGGCTGCCTTTGCCAGCGCCACACAGGACATCGTGATCGACGCCTGGCGCGTGGAAGTGGCGGATGACGAGGCTCCGCTGGAGGTGCTCTCTTCCATCTATCAGCTTGGCTACCGGCTGGCAGCGTTGGCGGGGGGCGCACTGGCGCTGATCGCGGCGGCGCGGGTGGGCTGGCCGGCGGTCTATTTCGGTTTCGGCCTGTTCATGCTGCTGGCGATGGCGGCCAGCTGGTTTGCGCCGGACACATCGTGGGACGAACCGTTCGATCGGACAGATGCGGATACATTCCCCCTTTCGCGCAAGGTTCGGACCATCGCACTTGCCATTGTCGGCGCGCTGTGGGGCTGGGCGGCCATTACCGTTATCGTGTTCATGGTCCGCTCGCTGGGCGCGGAACCGGCCGACCGGCCCGATGCGACCGAATTCATCAAGCTGTACGGTCCGCTGATCGTGATCGCCACGGTGGTAATCCCGGCGATTGTCGCTGCGGTGCTCGATGGCTGGCGCCGATCAGGCCGCGCGATGGCGACCGCCGGGGAAAACGCGGAAAAGCGCACATTCATCGACCATGCCTACAGCGCGCTGGTGGAGCCGTTGGCGGAAATGGTCGGACGGTTGCGCTGGGCCGCGATCCTCGTTCTCGCCATTGTCCTGTCGTACCGGCTGACCGACAGCATCTGGGGTCCGTTTGCCCTGCCGTTTTACCTGCAGGAACTGCAGTACACGAACGACGAAGTGGCGGTCGCATCGAAGTTCTTCGGCGTCGGCATGACCATGCTGGGCATCACCCTGGCAGCGATGCTGTTCACCTTCGTGGGGCGGATGCCAACGGTGATCCTGGGGGCGGTCCTGGCTGCTGCGTCCAACCTGCTTTACGCCGATCTGGCTACTGGCGGGCATGGGCTGGACCTGTTCGGCAACACCAGTGGCTTCTACTGGCTGACCGGGCAGTTTGGCGCCGATGCGCGCCTGTCACGCCTGTTGCTGGCGATCGCGGGCGAGAACCTGTCGGGTGGCATCGCGGGGGCGGCCTTTGTCGCCTACTTGTCCAGCATTACCGCGAAGAGCCACGCGGCCGTGCAATATGCGCTGCTGTCCTCGCTGACCGTGCTGGTCGGCTCGCTCGGCCGCGCGGCGCTGGGCGAATCGATTGATAGCGGCGGCTATGCGCCGGTGTTTTACACCACGGCAGCAGTCGGGCTGGTGGCAGTGGTCCTGTGCGTGCTGGAATGGATCCGGCAGGGAAGGGCGAAAGAGGCGGTCCCGGCCTAGTCCGGGATTTCGTCGTTTTCCGCCAGCACCTTGCCAGCCAGGTACAGGGAGCCCGCGATCAGCACCGGCAGCCCGTCATCGGGCAAATTGCGCAGTGCAGTCGCCACGTCGGGCGCCCACTGCGCCTTGCCGGCATAGCTTTCCGCGCCATGCGAATCGCTGCCGTGGATCGGCACGGCGGTGGTGGTGACCAGCCGCCCTTCCAGTGGATCGATGATCGTCTGCGGATAGCGGTTCGCCAGCATTCCGATGATCAGGTGCAGCCGCTGCCCCGCAAAGTGGCGCCCGATGGCCAGCCCGGCATCGGCATTGTGCCCGCCGTCCAGCCACACCTTGCGCCCGGGGACCAGCGCGGTCAGCGGGCCGTTGCCGAGCAGTTGCAACCGCGCGGGCCAGCGGGCGGTGCTGATGCCGCGAGCCATCGCTTCGGCGGACACGTTTACGTCCTGCTGATGGCGAATCATCGCCACGGCCAGCGCGGCATTGTCACCCTGGTGGCGGCCGGGAAGCTGGGGCAGGGGCAGGGATAGCTCGCCCCATTGGTCGCGATAGGCAATGCCGGTGTCGCTGACATCGGCCCACCAGTCACGCCCACGCATGAACAGCGGCGCACCCGCAGTGGCGGCGATGCGGATGATTTCGGCCTCCACCTCGGGCGCGTAGTTCTGCGTCACCATCGGCGATCCCTTGCGGGCGATCCCGGCCTTTTCGAACGCGATGCGCACCATCGGCTCAGTCGGTGCGCCCAATTCGGGCACCAGCAGGAAGCCTTCGTGGTCGATCCCAAGGGTGGCAATGCCGCAGGCAGCGGGGCGATCCATCACGTTGGTTGCGTCCAGCCGCCCACCCAGGCCAACCTCGATTACGCAGGCGTCGGCCGGATGCGTGGCGAAAGCGAGGAAGGTGGCCGCGGTAGTAACTTCGAAGAAGCTGGGGCCGATCGCTTCACCTAGGTCCAGCACCTGCTTCAGCAGGCTGGCCAGTTCCGCATCGGAGACCAGTTCGCCCGCGATGCGAATGCGTTCATTATAACGGACCAGGTGCGGCTTGATCGCAGAATGGACCACCAGCCCCTGCGCTTCCAGCATGGCCCGCAGGTAAGCGCAGGTGGAACCCTTGCCATTGGTGCCCGCGACATGGAAGGTCGGCGGCAGCCGCTTCTGCGGATTGCCAAGCAGGTCCAGCAGTTCGTGCACTACTTCCAGCCCCAGCCGGCCCTGCGGCAGGGAAAGCTGCGCCAGACGGTCAAGCTGGGCCTGCACCGCCGGGTCTTCGGAGGCTGCAAAATCCTTCATGCGGGGAAGTCCTCAGGCCGCAGCGGCGGGGGAAAGGTAATCCAGCACGCGGGCCAGCGTTTCGCGCAGCTCCTTGCGGGACACGACCATGTCCACCATGCCATGTTTGTGCAGGTATTCCGCGCGCTGGAACCCTTCGGGCAGCTTTTCGCGGATTGTTTCCTGGATCACCCGCTGTCCGGCAAAGCCGATCAGTGCGCCCGGTTCGGCGATGTGGACGTCGCCCAGCATTGCGTAGCTGGCGGTGACGCCGCCAGTGGTCGGATCAGCCAGCACAACCACGTAGGGCAGGCCTGCTTCCGCCAGGCGGCGGGTCATCACGGTTGCCTTGGGCATCTGCATCAGCGACAGGATCCCTTCCTGCATCCGCGCGCCGCCGGCAGCGGTGACAACCACGAAACCGCAATGTTCCTTCAACGCACGCGCGGCGGCATCGCAGAAGGCCTGGCCCACGGCCATGCCCATCGATCCGCCCATGAACATGAAGTCCTGTACGCCGACCACGGCCTTGCGGCTTTCGATGGTGCCGAACGCACTCTGGAACGCGTCGCGGTGCGGGTTGGCAGCGCGGGCGGCCTTCAGCCGGTCGGTGTACTTCTTCTGGTCGCGGAATTTCAGCGGGTCTTCGCGCACTTCCGGTTCCGGAAGGCGTTCAAACCCTTCATCCAGCAGCTGTTCCAGCCGCGCGTCGGCGCCGATGCGGCCGTGATGATCACAGCGCGGGCAGACAGACAGGTTGTCCTCATACTCTTTGGTGAAGAGCATTTCCTGGCATTTGGGGCATTTGGTCCAGAGGTTGTCCGGCGTTTCGCGCTTGGCGGCGAAGGGCAGGGCGTTGCGGACGCGGGTGAGCCAGCTCATGCGAGATTCCCTTCAGGCACGGGCTTTCGTGCGGAATGGACAGCTTCGGCCAGCGAAGCGGTGTAGGCGCGCAGGTGTTCCGGCGCCGCGGTGCCATGCTGGCCGACGATTTCAACAAAGGCGGAGCCAACCACCACGCCATCGGCGACAGCGGCAATGGCCTTGGCCTGTTCCGGGGTGCGCACGCCGAAGCCGACGACGACCGGCAGGTCGCTCGACGCCTTGATGCGGGCAACACTGGCTTCGATCGATTCGAGCGCCGCCTGCTGCTTGCCAGTTATCCCGGCGACGGAGACGTAATAGAGAAAGCCCGAAGAGCCTTCGAGCACGGCGGGCAGCCGGGCGACATCGGTGGTCGGGGTGGCCAGGCGGATGAAGTCCAGCCCGGCACCGCGCAGTGCGGGGCCCAGTTCAGGATCTTCTTCCGGCGGAATGTCCACGCAGATCACGCCATCAACGCCGCAGCCCTTGGCCTCATCGGCGAACCATTCCGGACCACGGCGGATCATCGGGTTGGCATAACCCATCAGCACCAGCGGCACGGTGGGATGCCGTTCGCGGAATTCGTTGGCGATCATCAGCACGTCGCGGGTCTTGGTGCCGGCCCCAAGGCTGCGGATGTTCGCCGCCTGGATTGCCGGGCCATCGGCCATCGGATCGGTGAAGGGCATGCCCAGTTCGATCACATCGGCCCCGCCTGCGACGAGTGCGTCGAGGTTGGCCGCGGTATCGCCGTCACCGGCGGTGATGAAGCAGACCAGGGCAGGGCCCTTGGCAAAAGTTGAGGAGAGGCGGGTCACATCTTCACTCCCAGCGCTTCTGCCACGGTGAAGATGTCCTTGTCGCCGCGCCCGCACAGGTTGGCGATGATCGTCTGGTCGCGGCGCATCGTGCGGG
>JBARAF010000374.1:0-12586 GCA_049791695.1 Croceibacterium sp. | reverse complement strand
GCCGCGCTGAGGCCGATCGTACCGCCATTGGCAAAGGTCGCCGGTTCCCCGTCACGCGGGCGGCCGACGGAAAAGAAGCCGCTTTCGTAACTGCCGTAATAGGCGCGATCACCCATGCGGTTTGCCGCGATCCCCAACGCCGCAAAGGTGGCATCGTAAAACGCGATGGAGGCTTCCGGATCGTTGGCCCCCACGACCACATGGGTGATCATGCCGGTTATTCCTTCGGGCCGGTGTTGGGCGCGTAGGCGCACACCTTGTTGCCGTCCGGATCGAGCAGGTACGCACCGTACATGTTGCCCGGCGAGGCAGCGCGGAAGCCCGGCTGGCCTTCGCAGGTGCCGCCAGCAGCCACGCCCGCCGCGTGCCAGGCATCGACCACGGCATAGGTCGGCGCCTTCAGGCCCAGAGTGTGGCCGTTGGAAACGCTGGCGGCTTCGCCATTGGCCGGCTTGGCAATGATCAGGCTGCCTTCGGCAGTCGGGTACACGGTGCCGTGCGGCAGCGGGTGGCCTTCAACGCCGAGCACGCCCATCGTGGCGTCATAGAACTTGCGGCTGGTGTCGATGTCGTTGGTGCCGAGGAATACGTGGTTGAACATGGCTCTCTCCTTCGAAGGGTTGGCTTGTTGGCCGATCAGAAAACGACGACGCTGCGGATCGACTTGCCCGCATGCATCAGGTCGAATGCGGTGTTGATCTCTTCCAGACCCATCACGTGGGTGATCATCGGGTCAATCTCGATCTTGCCGGTCATATACATGTCGACGATCTTTGGCACGTCGGTGCGGCCCTTGGCCCCGCCGAATGCCGTACCGCGCCAGTTGCGCCCGGTCACCAGCTGGAACGGGCGGGTGCTGATTTCCTTGCCCGCTTCGGCCACGCCGATGATGATGCTGGTGCCCCAGCCACGGTGGCAGGCTTCCAGTGCGGTGCGCATCACTTCGGTGTTGCCGGTGGCGTCGAAGGTATAATCGGCCCCGCCATCCGTCAGCGCGACAATGGCGGCGACGGTTTCCTCGCGGCTCATGCCGCGGGTGTTGAGGAAGTGGGTCATGCCGAACTTGCGGCCCCATTCTTCGCGGTCGGGATTGATGTCCACGCCCACGATCATGTTGGCACCCGCCAGCCGGGCACCCTGGATCACGTTCAGGCCAATCCCGCCGAGGCCGAAGACGACCACGTTGTCACCCACCTGCACCTTGGCGGTGTTGACCACCGCGCCAACGCCGGTGGTCACGCCGCAACCGATGTAGCAGGCAGACTGGAACGGCGCGTCTTCCCGGATCTTCGCCACGGCGATTTCCGGCAGGACGGTGAAGTTGGAGAAGGTGGAGCAGCCCATGTAATGATAGATCGGCTGGTCCTTGTACGAAAAGCGCGTGGTGCCATCGGTCATCAGGCCCTTGCCCTGGGTCGCGCGAATCGCGGTGCACAGGTTGGTCTTGCCCGACAGGCACGACTTACACTGGCGGCATTCCGGGGTGTAGAGCGGGATCACGTGATCGCCCGGCTTTACGCTGGTCACCCCCGGTCCGACTTCGCGCACGATCCCGGCGCCTTCATGGCCCAGCACGCTGGGGAAGATGCCTTCGGAGTCCAGCCCGTCCAGGGTGTAGGCGTCCGTGTGGCAGATGCCGGTGGCCATGATTTCCACCAGCACTTCACCGGCCTTCGGGCCTTCCAGGTCAAGCTCGACGATTTCGAGCGGCTTCTTGGCTTCGAAGGCGACAGCGGCGCGGGTCTTCATGGGTATTCCTTCAAAAATTGATTCGCAAAACAAACGATTGGCTGGCCCCATGGACGCAACTTCGCCCCGGCGCCAGCCATTCGCTTTGCTTCACGGTCAGTCGTACGCGGCCGGCTGGATCTTGGGGGCCATCATTTCAGCATCGGCATCCCGCAGCGGCAGCAGGAACACCATCAGCGAACCCAGGATCGCGCCGATCGACATGATCGCCGACACGGTCAGCAGGTGTTCGTTGCCTCCGCCGAGGTAGCTGAACAGGAACCCGGCGATGATCGGCGAACCGGCGGCCCCGGCGCGGCCGACGCCGAGCACGAAGCCGGTGCCGGTGGCGCGGGCGAAAGCCGGGAAGCCACGGGCGAAGGCGGCGTAATAGCCAACGATCGCGGCGTTGAGGAAGAACATCGTCAGGAAGGTGGCGATCCGCCAACCCCACAGGGTGTCGCTGCCCATGCCGAATGCGGCAACCGCAGCGGAACCGAGCACGGCCATCACGATGGTCGGCCCCTTGATGTCCCATTTGCGCAACAGGAACCCGAACAGGAACCCGCCAACCGCGCCGCCGACATTGGCCCAGGTCAGGGTGCTGGCTGCATCCGGCTGGCTGAAGCCGTCATCCGCCACGATCTGCACCGCGAACTTCAGGATGTAATAGAACGTGATGGTGTGGAACAGGTACCCGAAAGCCAGCAGCAGGGTGACCGGCCGCAGGCGCGGGTTGGTCAGGATTTCGGTCACCTTGGGCTTGGCGACTTCTTCGTTCACTTCGGGCAGGCTGTCGATGGCCGGCTGGCGCAGGGCGCGGAGCGACTTGTTGATTTTCTCCAGCGCACCGACCGGGCGGCGGGCGGCGAAATAGGCCGGGGTTTCCGGCACCAGCAGCATCACCAGCGGGATCATGATCGCGGTCACGATGGATCCGAACAGGAACACCGCGCGCCAGTCATAATCGACCAGCAGCCAGCTCTGCGCGGCAAAGCCGCCGATCACGCCGCCAACCGGATAACCGATCACATACAGCGCCATCGCCAGGCTGCGCGAGGTCTTGTTGGACATTTCGGCAGTGACCGCATTGGTCGCCGCCAGCATCCCGCCGATGCCAAGGCCGGTGATGAAGCGCCAGGCCGACAGCGGCCAGACGGAATTGGCGAGGTGCGCCATCCACATCCCGGTCGCCATGATCAGCAGGCACAGCAGCATCGAAGGCTTGCGTCCGAACCGGTCGGCCATGCCGCCCAGGATCACAGAACCAAAGCCCATGCCGACCAGTTCGGCCGACAGCATCACGCCCAGTTCAGACCGGGGGATGCCCCATTCCTTGGTGATCCCCGGCGCGGCAAAGGCGCTCGACAAAACGTCGAACCCGTCCAGCGCATTGAGGAAGATCATCAGCACGACAACGATCCATTGCCGCGCGCTCATCGGGTTGTCGTCGATCACCTTGATGGGGTTCGTGCCCCCAGCCGGTCCTGCCATTTTTAAGATCCTCTCGTCTCGCGCGCCTTCATTCGTGGATTCGCGCGAGCATTTCCACCAGATTCTTGATTTCGTCCGTCGTGAAGCGTGCCTTCAGCCATGCCTCGTCGGCGGCGATGCAGCACTTGGCCTCTGCCAGCGCGGCGTGGCCGGGGCCGGTCAGGTACAGCGCCTGCTTGCGCCCGTCGCTTGCTGACCGTTCGCGGCGCAGGTAATCGCGGCCCTGCAAACGGTTGACGATGGTCATCGTGGTCGCCCGGTCCATCCGCAATTGCTGGCCCAGGTCCACTTGCGACACGCCCGGTTGCTGCGACACCAGCCACAGGGCGGAAACCTGTTTCTGCGTCAGGCCCAGGTGGGCAAATGTTTCGGTGAAATGGCGATAGACCGCGCCATGGGCCAGCCGGATGTGGAACCCCAGGACATCGCCCAGGCCCGACAGGTCGTTGCCAAGGTCATCGGCCAGACGGTCCGGCTCGTCCCCTATCCCTGCCGGCACAGTGGCCACATTGGTTCCCTTGCGTGATCTGCGTTTGCTGCGACTTGTGCAATTGTTAGTAGAGCATACAATTACGCGCAAGTTGCCGCGCACCGATGCCCCCGACCACGAAGGCCGCGGCGCCAAGACAATGGATTCTGGAGAGGAAACCGATGAGCCATTTTCCCGAAAGCCCGGCTTTCACCGGATTCAACACCCCCAGCCGGGTGGAAGCGGACATTACCGACCTGCAGCACACCGGCACCATCCCGGCGGAACTGAACGGCGCGTTTTACCGCGTCCAGCCCGATCCGATTTTCCCGCCGATGCTGGGCGATGACATTGCCTTCAACGGCGATGGCAACATCACCCGGTTCCACATCCATGACGGGCAGGTGGACTTCAAGCAGCGTTACGCCAAGACCGCCAAGTGGCATGCGGAGCGCGAGGCCGGGCGCGGCCTGTTCGGCCGTTACCGCAACCCGCTGACCGACGATCCCAGCGTTGCAGGCGTGATCCGTTCCACCGCCAACACCAATGCCTGGGTCTATGCCGGCAAGCTGTGGGCGATGAAGGAAGACAGCCCGGCGCTGATCATGGACCCGGTCACGATGGAGACGGAGGACTTCGAGACCTGGGAAGGCGCGATGAAGAGCCAGACTTTCACCGCCCACCCCAAGATCGATCCGGCCACCGGCAACATGGTGGCCATCGGCTATGCCGCCAGCGGGCTGTGCACGGATGACGTGGCGCTGATGGAGGTGAATCCCGAAGGCAAGCTGGTGCAGGAAACCTGGTTCAAGGTTCCGTACTATTGCATGATGCACGACTTCGCGATCACGCCGGATTACCTGGTGCTGCACATCGTGCCCAGCCTCAGCAGCTGGGAACACCTCGAAAAGAAGCGCGAACACTTCGCCTTTGACACCACCAAGCCGGTGTACCTGGGCATCATCCCGCGCCGCGCCGACCTGAAGCAGGAAGACATCCGCTGGTTCAAGCGCGACAACTGCTTTGCCAGCCACGTGGTCAACGCCTGGCAGGAAGGGACCAAGGTCCATTTCGTGATCCCCGAAGCGCGCAACAACATGTTCCCGTTCTTCCCGGACATCCACGGCGCGCCGTTCGATGGCCCGGCGGCGATGAGCAAGCTGACCCGCTGGACAGTGGATATGGCCAGCAATGGCGACGAGTTCGAAGAGATCGTCCAGCTGACTGACACGGCCAGCGAATTCCCGCGCATCGATGACCGCTTCACCGGCATCAAGGCCCGTTACACCTGGGGCCTGGAAATGGACATGCGCCGCCCCTGTGAACTGAAGGGCGGCAGCACTGGCGGCTTCCTGATGAACTGCCTGTTCCTGAAGGACCTGGAAACCGGCGCCGAACAGCATTGGTGGTGCGGCCCCGTCTCCAGCTTGCAGGAACCCTGCTTCATCCCGCGCACCAAGGACGCACCGGAAGGTGACGGCTGGATCGTGATGGTCTGCAACCGGCTGGAAGACCACCGCAGAGACCTGCTGATTTTCGACGCGCTGGAAATCGAGAAGGGCCCGGTGGCCACGGTGCAAGTGCCGATCCGCCTGCGCTTCGGCCTGCACGGCAACTTCGTGCGGGCAGAAGATATCGGGCTGGCTGCCTGATTCCCGCATGACCCGCCCCGCACCCGAATTCTGGCTCTCTGACATGGACGGCGTGCTTGTCCATGAGAGCGAGGCCTTGCCCGGCGCGGCGGAGTTTATCGCCGCCTTGCAGGCCAAGGGGCGGCCATTCCTGCTGCTGACCAACAATTCGATCTACACCCCGCGCGACCTGGCGGCGCGGCTGGCGGCGAGCGGGTTGATGGTGCCGGAAGAAGCCATCTGGACCAGCGCTCTGGCGACGGCCGATTTCCTCAGCCAGCAGAAGCCGAACGGCACCGCTTTCGTGATCGGGGAGGCGGGGCTGACTACCGCGCTGCACGACGTCGGCTATACTCTGACGGAGAGCAATCCCGATTACGTGGTGATTGGCGAGCTGCGCAGTTACTCGTTCACCGCGATCACCCGGGCGATCCGCCTGATCCTGGGCGGGGCGCGCTTCATCGCCACCAACCCCGATGTTACCGGCCCTTCGCCCGATGGGCCCGTCCCGGCAACCGGCGCGGCGGCGGCGATGATTACCAAGGCGACCGGGGCTGAACCCTATTTCGTCGGCAAGCCCAACCCGATGATGTTCCGCGGGGCGATGAACCGCATCGGCGCCAGCGCCAAAAGCACGGTGATGATCGGCGACCGAATGGATACTGACATCGTCGCCGGGATCGAGGCGGGGCTGGAGACGATCCTGGTGCTGACCGGATCGACCCGGGCCGATCAGGTCGCGCGCTTCCCGTGGCGGCCCGGCCGGGTGCTTGATTCCATCGCCGATGTGGTTGATCTCGTCGTGTAGATAAAAGGCGTATCGGGAGGATACCATGGCTCACATTCGCACTGGCCTGAGGGCCGGCATGGCCGCGTTGGCGCTTGCTTGCGGTGCTTCTGCGCTTGCCCAATCTCAGGCCGGTGATCCGCCGCCTGCCGTGGTGACCATGCGCGACCAGCTGCTCAACCCGGCGGTCAACAGCTTCCTGTTCCGCCAGTTGCGCGACGTGTTCGAAACCCGCGATGTCCGCCACGGGACGGACATCTGGGAATTGCCGCAGGGCGTGTCGATTACCATGCCGACGATCTCGTTCGGCGGCGAGCAGCGCAGCTATGACCGCTTTGCGGAAGACACCTTCACCAATGCCATGTTGGTGCTGCAGGATGGCAAGGTGGTGTTCGAAAACTACCGCAACCGGATGGGCCCGGACACGCGCCACATCGCCTTTTCCATGTCTAAGACGCTTACCGCCATGCTGGTGGGCATCGCGGTGGAGCGGGGCGAGATCGCCTCGATCGATGACCGCGCGGACAAGTACGTGCCGCAGCTGAAGGGCACCGGATACGACGGGGTGACGGTACGCCAGATCCTGCAGATGCGCAGCGGCGTCGATTACCAGGAACGGTACGATTTCGGAGCCAACCCCAGCTTCGCGGCGAAGCTTCACCAGCAGGCCATCGTCCTGAACCGGATGCGCTTTGCCAGCGGGGCGCTGGAAACCAAACGCGGCAACACGCCGGGCAGTACCTTCAACTATTCCACGCTGGATACCATGGTGCTCGGCTGGGTGCTGGAACAGGCGACCGGGCAGAAGCTGGAGGTGCAGATGGAACAGCGCATCTGGCAACCGCTGGGGGCGGAGGCGGACGGGTTCTGGCTGGCCGATGGATCACCCCAGCAACAGGGCCGGGCGCTCAACGGCATGGGCTTCAACGCTACCTTGCGCGATTTCGGGCGCATCGGGCAGCTGTTGCTGGATGGGGGCAGAAGGGGGGACCGGCAGATAGTCCCCGCCGCCTGGGTCGGGCAGATGACCACCATGGTCCCCAACGGCAATGAGCGGATGCCCGGTTACGGCTTCCAGACCTGGCAGGTGGATCGTGAACCGGGCGCCTATTCCGCCGTGGGGCTGGCCGGGCAGTTCATCTATGTTCACCCGCAAAGCCGCACGGTGATCGTCAAGCTGAGTTATTACCCGCCGGTCGAACCGGACAGCGCCCTGCCCGAAACGCTGGCGATGTTCCACGCGATCACCGGAGCGAATTCCCGCCAAGCGCGGTTGCCAAGGGGGCAGTGAAGGCCCATCTTGCGGCCATGCGCTGGTTGCTGGTCTTTCTTGTGGTGTTGTTGCAAGTGCAAAGCCCCGCGCTGGCGCAGGGTGCTGCCCCGCAGCTGGCGGATTGCCACGGCATGGCCCCGGCCAGCGGCCCTCAACACCACGCGCCGGACAAGGCGCAACCGGTGGCCCACTTGTGCCCCGGGTGCTCGATCCCCGGTGTTGCCCCGCTGGTCGCGCCGCAGGTTGAGCCTCTGGCCGCCCAACCGGTCCCGGCGCGGTTTACGGCCCTGCTGTCGCGCAGCGATCCACCGTCCACACCCCCGCCGCGGGAAGCCTGAACGCCGCCTCATTCGTTTGCGGATATCAGTTCAGGATTTTTTGAAATGAAGACCTATTTGCTTGCGGGCAGCGCATTGGCGCTGGCCCTGCCTTTTGCCGCTATGGCGCAGGACCATTCGGCCCATGAAGGCCATGTGGCCCCGGCACCTGCACCGGCGCCTGCACCTGCGCCGGTGCCCACTCCAACTCCCACCCCGGCCCCAACTCCGGCCCCAGCCCCGGCACCCCAGCCGGCATCACCGGGTGGCATGGACCATTCAAAGATGCCCATGGGGCAGATGGACCAATGCCCGATGGAAATGGACCATTCCAAAATGCCGACGGGCAAGATGGACCACTCCCAGATGGACCACTCCCAGATGGATCATGCGCAAATGGATCATTCCGGCATGAAGGCGTGCCCGATGATGGACCATGGCTCGACGAACCACGGCAGCATGGACCACGCCGCCAACGGCCCGGCCGAAGGTTCCGGCACGGCGCGCCTGCCCCAGGCGGAAGGAGCGGAACCGGGTCTGCATTTCGACATTGGCGGCGGCTGGATGGGCATGGCCCACGGCTATGTCAGCACCAATTACACCGACCATGGCGGGCCGCGTGGGGATGACATGGCCTATGTCCAGTCAATGGCCATGCTGATGGCAGAAAAGAAGACCGACACCACCCGCCTGCAACTGCGCGCCATGATGAGCGCGGAACCGCTGATGGACAACCGCGGATACCCCAACCTGTTCGCCACCGGGGAAACCTATGGCGGCGGCAACCCGCTGGTCGACCGACAGCACCCGCATGACCTGTTCATGGAACTGGCCGGGCGGTTCGACGTGAAGGTCGGCGCAGATACCACGGCGTTCCTCTATGGCGGGCCGGTGGGGGAACCTGCGCTGGGGCCAAGCGCCTTCATGCACCGCGCCAGCGCCCGCCTGAACCCAGAACCGCCGATCACGCACCACTGGTTCGATTCCACCCACATCACCTATGGCGTGGTCACCGCCGGGCTGGCCAGCCCGCTGTGGCAGGTGGAAGCGAGCGCCTTTCGCGGGGCGGAACCGGACGAACAGCGGTGGGACATCGAAACGCCCAAGCTCGACAGCTGGTCTGTGCGGGCAACGCTCACCCCGTCACCCAACTGGGCGATGCAGCTGAGCCATGGGCGGATCAAGCAGCCGGAAGCCAACCATCCGGGCGAGGACGAGGCGCGGACAACCGCCAGCGTCCACTACAACAGCGGAACTGGCCTGGCGGCAATGGCGGCCTTTTCCGCCAAGAACCGCCTGCCGGGGGATACGCTGACCGCCTGGCTGGCTGAAGCCAACTGGGATGTAACCCGGCGGCACAGCCTGTTCGCGCGGGTGGAAAACGTCGCCAATGACGAGCTGTTTCCCGACCATGCCGACCCGCTGCATGACCAGAAGTTCCGGGTGACGAAGCTGCAGGCGGGCTACGCCTATTCGGTACCGCTGGGGCAGGTGGCCACGCTGGCGCTGGGGGGCAGCGCGGCGCAGTATCTCAACCCCGCGGCCCTGAACGCCGCTTATGACGATGACCCGACGGGTTACACGCTGTTCGCCAAGCTGACGCTGGGGCAGCGATAACGAAAAAGGGCGGGGCGGCGCAGTGCCGTCCCGCCCTTTCTTCATTTCACGAGACCGCAGATCAGGCCGCGATGGCTTCCCGGGCGGCTTCCAGGATCATGTCGCTGCCCTTTTCTGCCACCATGATGGTCGGCGCATTGGTGTTGCCGCTGGTGATCTTGGGGAACACCGAAGCGTCAATCACGCGCAGCCCTTCCACACCGCGAACGCGCAGTTGCGGGTCCAGCGGGAAGCGTTCGTCCGGGCCCATGCTGACCGTGCCGACCGGGTGGTACACGGTGGCGGCGGCCATCTGGGCGTAACCGAAGATCTGTTCGTCCGTTTCGCCAAACGGATCGCCCTTTTCCGCCATGTAGGGTTCCAGTGCCGGCTGCTGCCAGATCTTGCGGATCAGCTTCAGCTGGGTGACGGCCATCTGCTGGTCGATCGGATCGCTGAAGTAATTCGGCACGATCTTCGGGTTCACCATGCCATCGGGCGACTTGGCGTGGATCGAGCCGCGCGATTCCGGGCGCAACTGGCACGGGTTGCTGGCGAGGCCAGGCAGTTTTTCCAGTTGCAGCGCCTGGCTGGTCGCCAGCACTTCCAGGTCCATCGATGCGGCCATCACGTGGATCTGCACGTCCGGCGTGTCCAGTTCAGCGCGGGATTTGATGAAGGCGCAGCCGTGGGCCACCGGCATCGACAGCAGGCCCTTGCGGGAAAAGCCGTATTTCAGCACCTCCTTGACCAGGTTGATCCCGGTGGAGAGGTGGTTGATCGAATGCCAGTCCTCCTTCAGCCGGGCCTGGCAGCCGATCATCACGTGGTCCTGCATGTTTTCGCCGACCATCTTGGATTCGTGCACCACGGGAACGCCCAGTTCCTGCAGCAGCGCGCCCTGGCCCACGCCGGAAATTTCCAGCAGCTTGGGGCTTTCGACCGATCCGGCCGCCAGGATCACCTCGCGCGCGGCATAGACGCGGCGCAGTTCACCGTTCTGGCGGAATTCCACGCCGATCGCGCGCTTGCCTTCGAACAGGATGCGGGTGGTCATGGCGCGGGTTTCCACCCGCAGGTTGGACCGGCCCATGGCGGGGTGGAGGAAGGCCACGGCGGCACTGCACCGCTGGCCGTTCTTCATCGTCGCCTGGAAGAAGCTCGCCCCTTCCTGGTCACCATCGTTCAGGTCCGCCTTGTCACGCACCCCGGCCTGGACGCAGGCCTGCACCAGCGCCTTCGACACCGGATGTTCATCGGGGAAATCGCTGACGTGCAGCGGGCCTTCGTTGCCGTGGTGTTCGTTCGCGCCGCGATGCTGGTTTTCGCTTTTGCGGAAATAGGGCAGGACATCGTCCCAGCTCCACCCGCGGGCACCCATCTGCGCCCAGTTGTCGTAATCCGCGCCCTGGCCACGGACATAGAGCAGGCCGTTGATGGAGGACGATCCGCCCAGCACCTTGCCCTTGGGCCACTTGTGCGGACGGCCGCCGGTGCCTTCGTCCACTTCGGTTTCGTACAGCCAGTTGACCTTGGGATCGTTCAGCGTCTTGCCAAAGCCGATCGGGATATGGATCATCATGTTGGACATGAACTGGCTGGGTTCGCGCAAGGGCCGGTCATCGCCGCCCGCTTCCAGCAGCACCACCTTGTGTTCGCCACTGGCAGTCAGCCGATTGGCCAAAACGCAGCCCGCGCTGCCCGCCCCGATGATTATGTAATCGGCGCGAATATCCGCAGCCATATCCTTCTCCTCCAAACCCAAACCGCGCAATAAAAGTGCGATTCGCTTGCGCCGCACGCTAAGGCCCTTAACCTGTCGCGTCACTGAAAAGCCGACGGGAGAATATGACGGTGATCAAGCCGGAACTGGAATTTGTCTACGAAGCGGGCGGCGATCTGGAGCCGCCGCGTGAAATCGGCAAGGTGGTTGACGGCACCCGCCGGATCATCCCGATCTGCCCGGGCGGCTATGTCAAAGGGCCGCTGATTTCGGGCAAGCTGATGGGCAATTCCGCCGACTGGCAACTGACCCGGCTGGACGGCGTCACCGTGGCCGATGCGATCTATGCCATCGAAACCGATGACGGCGTGCTGATCCAGATCCGCAACAAGGGCCTGCGCCACGGCCCGCCCGAAGTGATGGACCGCCTGCGCCGGGGCGAGGAAGTAGATCCGGCCGAATATTACTTCCGCACCGTGCCGGAATTCATCGCGCCTGAAGGCAAGTATGACTGGATGAACAAGTCGATCTTCGTCTGCAGCGGCGCCCGTTATGCCAGCGGCATCAAGCTGTGGGTGTGGCGGGTCACCTGACCGGCGCGATGGATATCAGCCAGCCAGCCCTGTTGCTCGGCGCGGCGCTCGCCTGCGGCCTGATGATCGGGGTGGAGCGCGGCTGGCGGCTGCGTGAACTGGACGCGGGCACGCGGGTGGCGGGCATCCGCACCTTTACCCTGCTGGGCACCGGCGGCGGGGTGGCCGCACTGCTGGGGGTGCTGATTTCGCCCGCCATCACGGCGGTGCTGGCAGCGGCGCTGGCCGGACTGGTGATCATCGGTTTCCTGCGCGACGAGGACCGGCGCGACGCGACCAGTTTCGTCGCCGCGCTGATCGCACTGGCGCTGGGCCTGCTCGCGGGCGCCGGGCAACCGGCGCTGGCCGTGGCAGCGGGCGCGGTGACCACGCTGGTGCTGGCCATGCGCAGCGAACTGCACGGCTTCGTCAACCGGCTGAACACCACGGATGTACGCGCCTTTGCCCGCTATGCGGTGATCGCGGCGGCGGTGCTGCCGTTCCTGCCCAACCGGCAGATGGGTCCGCTGGATGCGTGGAACCCGTTCAAGCTGTGGATGGTGATCGTGCTGGTTACCGGGTTTTCCTTCGCCGGATATGTCGCCAACCGCACGGTCGGCGCGCGGCGCGGGGTGCTGGCCACGGCGGTGATTGGCGGGGCCTATTCCTCAACCGCAGTTACCCAGTCGCTCGCGCGGCGGTTGGGGAAGGGTGAAGGCGGCCCGCTCAACGCCGGGATCGCGCTGGCCAGTGCGGTGATGTTCTGCCGTGTGCTGGTGCTGGTGGCGGTGCTGGCGCCTTCCGCCTTGCCCGCGATGCTGGTGGTGGCAGGGCCGGCCACCCTGGCCGCGCTGGCGCTGGCGCTGGTGGCATGGGTGCGGGCGGCGAAGGTGGAACAGGGCAGCAGTGATGTACCACGCAATCCAATCGAACTGCTGCCCGCCTTCGGCTTTGTCGCGATTGTCGCCGTATCGGCCATCATCGCCATCTGGGCAC
>JBARAF010000373.1:0-1611 GCA_049791695.1 Croceibacterium sp. | reverse complement strand
CCGCCGCGGTTGCGCTGCAGGCCAATTCGCCGGGCGGGGCACAGGGCGCGTTGGTCAGCCTGGACCGCGACGGGGCCGTGCTGGCGCTGGTCGGTGGCACCGATTACGTCAAATCCAGTTACAACCGCGCGACGGAAGCCCTGCGCCAGCCGGGTTCTGCGTGGAAGCTGTTCGTCTATCTGGCGGCGCTGGAAGCGGGTTACACCCCGGATGACCGGGTGGTGGACGAACCGGTGACGATCGAAGGGTGGAGCCCGCGCAATTCCGGCGGTTCCTACGCCGGGGAGATCGATGTCCGCACGGCGTTTGCCTATTCGAAAAACACCGTTGCGGCGCAACTGGGCAACGAAGTCGGCTTTTCCACCGTGGCATCGATGGCCCGGCGGTTTGGCATCACCACCCCGATCCAGACCAACCCGTCGATGGTGCTGGGTAGTTCCGAAGTGCGGGTGATTGACCTGGTGCGCGGCTTTGCGGCGGTTTCGGCGGGCGGGCGCTCGGTCGAACCTTATGGTATCACCAAGGTGACCTCCTCCAGTGGCGAGGTGCTGTATCAGCACCAGGCGTTGCGATCTGCACAACTGGTGCCGGAATATGTCGCGGCGGGGATTACCGACCTGTTGCAGACGGCGGTCAACACCGGCACCGGCCGCGCGGCGCAGATCGGCCGCCCCGTTGCGGGCAAGACCGGCACCACCAGTTCCAACAAGGATGGCTGGTTCGTCGGCTTTTCCAGCGGCATCACCACCGGCGTGTGGATGGGTCGCGACGATGCCAAGGCCGTGCCCGGCCTGCAGGGTGGCACCGCGCCCGCCCGCGCCTTTTCCCAATATATGCGGTTTGCGGTAAAGGACCGCCCGGTCGAACAGTTCAAGACCGAGCTGCAACTGCCCGAATGGCAGCTGGAACCGGACGAGGAATGGATGCTGGGCGATCCGCAGCAGGATTATTACTACGTCGATGAACAGGGTAACCTGATCGATCCGGAACCGGGCGAAACCCGCCGCAGCCAGGCCTTGCCGCCTGACGGGCAGGAAATTCCCGCTGCACCGCTGCCGCGTGGTGATCCCCGGAGCGATCCGCGCGTACTGGTGCCGCCGCCGCCGGGCCGCCCGACCCCGCCCGCCGCCAACGACGATTTCCTGAACCAGGCCACCGGGCGCAATTCGTCCGGGAACTAAGCGGACGATTGCGGCATCGCGCGTGGGCGCGGTTGGCCGTCTGCCCGCAAGTGGTCTATGCCAGCGTTACCCCGGCGCCGGGGGATCGGTCCCGGCGGATACTGGCAGTACCACTGTACTCCGTTGCCAGTGGGGCCTTCCGGTCAGCAGGGTCCAGGCAGCAAAAAGGCGGCCCGGTGGTAAACCGGACCGCCTTTTTTTTGGGCACTGCCGCGCCTTTCAGCGCAGGCGAGCCTTTTGTCAGCGCAAGCGCACGGGGATCGACAGGGCGGGGCCGCCGCGGTCACGCACGCGCAGCAGCACGGCCTGGCGTCCGGCGCGCTTGGCTTCCGTCACGGCGGCTTCGAGATCGGCCTTGGTGGCGATGTCGCGGCCGTTGATGCCCAGGATCACGCTCCCGCGCTGCAGGCCCTTCTGGGCCGCATCGGCC
>JBARAF010000372.1:0-21472 GCA_049791695.1 Croceibacterium sp. | reverse complement strand
AAGGGCAGCCGCGTGCAGGCGGTGGTGCAGGAACTGCAGGGCGAAAAGATCGACATCATCCCCTGGAGCGATGACACCGCCACCTTCATCGTCAACGCCTTGCAGCCGGCCACGGTCAGCCGCGTGGTGCTGGACGAAGAAGAAGGCCGCATCGAAGTGGTGGTGCCGGACGATCAGCTCAGCCTGGCCATTGGCCGCCGCGGGCAGAACGTCCGCCTGGCCAGCCAGCTGACCGAAAGCCAGATCGACATCCTGACGGAAGAAGAAGCTTCCGAAAAGCGCCAGCGCGAATTCGCGGAACGGTCGAAGATGTTCGAGGAAGAACTCGACGTCGACGAAACCCTGTCGCAGCTGCTGGTGGCCGAAGGCTTCGCCGAACTGAACGAAGTTGCCTATGTCGACCTGGCCGAACTGGCCGCGATCGAAGGCTTCGACGAAGACCTGGCGCAGGAACTGCAGAGCCGGGCGCAGGAAGCGCTCGACCGGCAGGAAGAAACCTTCCGTGGCCAGCGCCGCGAACTGGGCGTCGAAGATGCCTTGGCCGAAATCCCGCACCTGAACGAACAGATGCTGGTGGTGCTGGGCAAGGCCGGGATCAAGACGCTCGACGATCTGGCGGATCTCGCCACCGACGAACTGATCGCCAAGAAGCGCGAAGCTCCGCGCCGCCGTGCCAATGCGGCCGACGGCCCGCCGCTGAAGCGCAACCAGCGCACCGAAGACAAGGGCGGCGTGCTTGGCGAATTTGGCCTGAACGAAGAACAGGGCAACGAAATCATCATGGCCGCTCGCGCGCACTGGTTCGAAGACGAACCTGCCGCGCCTGCAACTGAGGAGGCCGCCCATGCGGAATCCTCACAATGAGCCTGTAGCCGACCGCGACAGTGCGGATGCGGGCGGGCGTGGTGACACGCCCGAACGCCGCTGCATCCTGACGGGCCGCTCCGGCGCGCGCGATGATTTCGTGCGGCTGGCGCTGGGGCCTGATGGCCAGGTCATGCCTGATGTTCACGCCCGTGCCCCCGGGCGGGGCGCGTGGATCAGCGTCACCCGGCCAGAGCTTGAACTGGCCCTGGCCAATGGCAAGCTGAAGGGCGCCCTGGCGCGTGCGTTCAAGACCGGTGCGCTGCAGATTCCCGAAAACTTGGCCGAACTGGCGGAAAATGCGCTGCGCCGTGCCCTGACTGACCGGTTGGGACTCGAATTGCGCGGCGGACGTCTTATCTTGGGTTCCGACAGGATCGCCGGCGAAGCGCGCAGTGGCGCGGTTGCCGCACTCTATCATGCCAGCGATGCCAGTGCCGATGGCGCGCGCAAGCTGGACCAGGCGTATCGGGTTGGAATGGACGCGGAAGGCAGCGGGCTCACCGGCACGCGCCTGCCACTGGACCGCATGGCCCTGTCTGTGGCATTGGGCCGCGACAATGTCGTCCATCTGGCGCTTGCCGACAGGGCTTCGGCCGAGCGGGTCAATGTCCCGCTGCAGCGCCTGCTGAACTTTACGGGTGCCGCAGTGGCGGACAACAGCCCGCAGGATTTACCCGCCGACCAGGCAGCAGACGATGCTGCCCGGACGGATGTGGCGACAGATTGAATTTGAAGGACCGATGAAGGCGATATGAGCGACAACGAGAACAAACCGACTCTGGGCCGGAAGCCGCTTGGGCTGAAGAGCTCGGTCCAGTCGGGCGAGGTCAAGCAGACCTTCAGCCACGGCCGCACCAACAAGGTGGTGGTCGAGGTGAAGCGCCGCCGCGTGGTGGGCAAGCCGGGCGCGCCGGAAACGGCAGCACCCCTGGCGGCTGAACCCGTGGCCGCACCTGCGCCGGAACCCGTTGCCGCACCGGCCCCGGTCCAGCAGGCCCCGCGCCCTGAACCGCGCCCCGCCGCGCCTGCCGGTGAAACCCCGCAGGAACGCGTCGCCCGCCTGCAGCGTGAAGCGGAAGAAGACCGTCTGCGTTCCGCCGAAGAAGCGACCCGCCGCGAAGCCGAGGAAAAGGCTCGTGCGCTGGAAGACGAAAAGCGCCGTGCAGAAGACAACCGCAAGGCTGAAGAACAGGCTGCGCGCGATGCCGCAGCAGCGGCCGCTGCGCCCGCTTCGGCACCTGTGGCAGTACCTGCCGCTCCGGTGGTGGAACAGGCTGCCGCAGCACCAGAAGCTGCAGCCGCACCTGCGCCGGAAGCAGAAGCGCCCGCCGCTGGCGTGGCCGCACCTGCACCGCGCCGGTTCACCCCGGTGGCCCGTCCCGAACCGCGCAAGCCGGCCGAGGTCAAGCGCCCCGAACGTGCTGCTCGCCCCGGTGCAGCGGCTCCGGCCGCGGCCGCTCCTGCCGCAAGTGGCGGCAGCGGTGCTGCCAGCACGGCTGGCAGTGGCCGTCCGGATCGCAACGAACGCCCTGATCGCGGCGTCAGCAACGATCGCGGCGCCAGCGCTGCCGACCGTCGCCGTGGCGGCAAGCTGACCGTCAACCGCGCGCTGAACGACGATGAAGGCGCCCGCGCCCGCTCGCTCGCCGCGCTGAAGCGTGCGCGTGAAAAGGAAAAGCGCGCCCATTTCTCGGGCAAGTCGCAGCCGCGTGAAAAGCAGGTTCGTGACGTGGTGGTGCCGGAAGCCATCACCGTGCAGGAACTGGCCAACCGCATGGCGGAAAAGGGCGCTGACCTGGTCAAGTCGCTGTTCAAGATGGGCATGGTCGTAACCGTCAACCAGACGATCGACCAGGAAACGGCGGAACTGCTGGTCGAAGAATTCGGCCACAACATCACCCTGGTTTCGGAACACGATGTCGACATCGTCAACAGCGATGACGTCGATCCGGAAGAAACCCTGCGGCCGCGTCCGCCGGTGGTGACGATCATGGGCCACGTCGATCACGGCAAGACCAGCCTGCTGGACGCGCTGCGCGGGACCGACGTGGTGAAGGGTGAAGCCGGCGGCATCACCCAGCACATCGGCGCCTACCAGATCACCACCAAGGGCAAGGACAAGCTGACCTTCCTCGACACCCCGGGCCACGAAGCCTTTACCCAGATGCGTATGCGCGGTGCCAATGTCACCGACATCGTCATCCTGGTGGTGGCGGGTGACGACGGCCTGATGCCGCAGACGATTGAGGCGATCAACCACACCAAGGCGGCCGGCGTGCCGATGATCGTGGCGATCACCAAGAGCGACAAGCCGGAATACAAGCCGCAGAAGATCCGCGAACGCCTGCTCGAACACGAAATCGTGGTCGAAGCGATGTCGGGCGACGTGCAGGACGTGGAAGTTTCCGCCAAGACCGGCGCGGGCCTCGACGAGCTGATCGAAAAGATCATGCTGCAGGCCGAACTGATGGAACTGCGCGCCCGCCCGGACCGCGAAGCCGAAGCGACCGTGATCGAAGCCCAGCTCGACAAGGGCCGCGGCCCGGTGGCGACCGTGCTGGTCAATCGCGGCACCCTGAAACGTGGCGACACCTTCGTGGTCGGCACCCAGAGCGGCCGCGTGCGCGCCCTGGTCAACGACAAGGGCCAGCAGATCAAGGAAGCCGGCCCGTCCATGCCGGTGGAAGTCCTCGGCCTCGGCGGCGTGCCGCAGGCAGGTGACGTGCTGACCGTGGTCGAAAATGAACAGCGTGCCCGCGAAGTGGCGGAATTCCGCCAGCAGCAGGCAACTGCCAAGCGCACCGCGACTTCGCCGACCAGCATCGATGCGATGTTTGCCGGGCTGAAGAGCGACCTGATCGAATTCCCGCTGGTGGTGAAGGGCGATGTGCAGGGGTCTGTCGAAGCGATCTGCACCGCGCTGCACAACCTGTCGAACGACGAGATCAAGGTCCGCATCCTCAATTCCGGCGTCGGCGCGATCACCGAAAGCGACGTGACCCTGGCAGCGGCTTCGAAGGCGCCGATCATCGGCTTCAACGTCCGTCCGAACGCCAAGGCGCGCGAGCAGATCGAACGCTACAAGGTGGAGATGAAGTACTTCGACGTCATCTATCACCTGACGCAGGAAATCGCGAAGGAGATGGCCGGCGAGCTTGGCCCGCTCAAGATCGAACACGTGGTCGGTCGTGCGGAAGTCAAGCAGGTGTTCCCGGCGGGCAAGCGCGACAAGGCAGCCGGTCTGCTGGTGGTCGAAGGCGTCATCCGCAAGGGCCTCCACGCTCGTCTCACCCGCCAGGACGTCATCGTTTCGGCAACCACCATCCAGTCGCTGCGGCGCTTCAAGGACGACGTGGACGAAGTCCGCGCCGGCATGGAATGCGGCGTGGTGCTGGCCGACACGAACGACATCAAGCCGGGCGATCACCTCGAAGTGTTCGAGGTCGAAGAACGCGAACGGACTCTGTGAACGAAGGCGAGAGCTTTGCTGGAATGACCGTCAACGAGCGGTTGTTCGCCGCAGGCTTGATGTCTGACTTTGATTTGGCTTTGGCGGAGGGTGACGAGCGCACCCTCCGCAGTTTGCTAGGCCGCGTTGGCTTGCCCAATTATCCCATTCAAATGCTTATTCGCCCATGACCCGCTACGTCGCCTTGCTTGGCTCCATCAATGTCGGCGGCAACCGCCTGTCGATGGCGGAGCTGCGCAAGGCGCTGGAGTGGGAGGACTTCGAGGATGTGGAAACGGTGGTTGCCAGCGGCAACGTGCTGTTTTCGCATGAGGAGCGCCCGTCGGACGGGCTGGCGGAAAAGCTGGCCCATGTCGTGCGCGAAGAGTTCGACATCGACACTTTCGCGGTGGTGATGACGGCAGAGGAACTGGCGGCGGTGCTGGCGGAAAATCCGTTTGCCGATGATGGCGAGGAAAAGTTCGTCCACGTCCATTTCCTTGACCGGCAGCCGGAACCCGAAGCCTTTACCAAACTGATCGCCGACTATGCCCTGCGCGGGCCGGAACGGATTGCCGCCGGCACCCGTGCGCTGCACGTCGATTACGTCAACGGCGCCGGGCAGACGAAGCTGAGCGGGGATTTCATTGCCCGCCGCCTCGGCTGCCGCCACACTGCGCGCAACATCCGCTCGATCCGGCGGATACTCGGGATTATGGAACGCTGATGGCCCGCAATGCTGCAACCGGTGAGGAACAATCCGTCCGCCTGCTGAAGGTGGGGGAACGGGTGCGCCATATCCTGTCGGAACTGCTGGCGCGGCAAGAAGTGCATGACGATGTGCTGGCATCGCGCGCGGTGTCCGTCACCGAAGTGCGGATGTCGCCCGACCTGCGCCAGGCCCGCGTGTACGTGAAACCGCTACTGGGTGAACAGGAAGACGTGGTGCTGAAGGCCTTGCGCACCAACACCGCGTTCTTCCAGCGCGAAGTGGCCCAGCGGCTGGGCCTGAAATTTGCCCCCAAGCTGAAATTCCAGGCCGACGAAAGCTTTGACGAAGCCTTCCGCATCGAAGTGCTGCTGAACGATCCCCGTGTCGCCCGCGACTTGGACGGGGACGAAGACGAAGCGGAATAATCAGACCCGCAGCAGCCGCGCCTTGATGCTGATTGTCACCTTGTTGCCGATCACCAGCGGGAAAGCGGTCGTGTTGAACTGCCGCCGCATCTCTACCGATGGGGAGGGTGCTGCCTGCAATGCCCCCAGTCAATGGGGCCACTGTCAATGCCAGCGCCGCCCCGCTAACACTGGCGCGCATGGCGAAGCTCTATTTCTATTATGCCAGCATGAACGCCGGCAAATCGACCACCCTGTTGCAGGCCGATTTCAATTACCGCGAACGCGGCATGGCGACGATGCTATGGACCGCCGCGCTGGACGACCGGTCCAGTGGCAAGCCGATTGCCAGCCGCATCGGGCTGGAGGCAGAAGCCCACCGGTTCGATCCCGCAACCGACCTGTGGGACCGGGTCAGCGCCGCCCATGCAGTGCAGCCGCTGGCCTGCGTGCTGGTGGATGAAGCCCAGTTCCTGACCCAAGGGCAGGTGTGGCAACTGGCGCGGCTGGCCGACACGGCGAAAATTCCCGTGCTCTGTTATGGTTTGCGGACCGATTTCCAGGGCGAACTGTTCCCCGGCTCCGCCGCCTTGCTGGGCATTGCCGATGCGCTGATCGAATTGAAGGCAGTGTGCCATTGCGGGCGCAAGGCGACGATGAACCTCAGGGTGGATGAAAGCGGCGCGGCGGTGAAGGCCGGGGCCCAGACCGAGGTAGGCGGCAACGACCGGTACGTGGCCCTGTGCCGCCGCCATTTCAGCGAGGCGCTGGCGGGCTGATCTGGTCCACGCAGGGACTTGTCCCTATCGCTGGCCCGCCATCGTGCCTATCTCTGCGCCGATGAACGAAACCCTCCTTTCGATCCTGGCGCTGGTTCCGGCCCTGGTGATCGCCATCGTCTTTCATGAAGTGGCTCATGGCTATGTCGCCAACATGCTGGGCGATCCCACGGCGCGCGACCTGAAGCGACTGAGCCTGAACCCGATCCGTCATGTCGATCCCATTGGCACTCTGGTGCTGCCGGGCGCGCTGGCATTGGCAGGGTTGCCGGTGTTCGGCTGGGCCAAGCCGGTGCCGATCAACAAGTTCCGCCTGCGCAACCCGCGGTTCGGGACGATGGCGGTGGCGGCGGCGGGCCCGCTGACCAACCTAGTGCTGGCGGCGCTGGGCGCGATTGCCTTTGGCTTGCTGGCCCGCAACCTGCAGGTGGCGCCAGAAGGCGGATTGGCCTTTGCGGTGGAAGCGCTGCAAACCTTTATCCTGATCAACGTATTCCTGGCGCTGTTCAACCTGCTGCCGATCCCGCCTTTCGACGGATCGCATATTGTCGAAGGGCTGCTGCCGGCCCCGGCCGCGCGCGCCTATGCCCGGATGCGGCCTTTCGCGATGCCGGTGGTAATCCTGCTGCTGGTGGTATTACCCTATATCTTCCCGCAGGCGAGTATCGTGCAGCGGCTGGTCGGCCCACCGGTCGGCTGGGCGCTGGATCAGTATCAGGCGCTGGCCGTGTGGGTCGCCGGGGGATAATTTAATCCGGGTGATATTGACTAAATTCGTCCGGGTATATATCTGGGCCGCATGACATTGACCGTATTCCTGAAGCAGCAGTTGCTTGCCCGTGGCAGTGAAGACGAGGTGGTGCCGCGGATGCGCGCCCTGCCGCCGCTGGCCCGTGCATCCGACCTGCTGGTGTTCGATGACGAGACCGGCCGCCAGGTGGACCTTGATTTGCGCGACGAAGGTGAGGCACCGCGCGGCCGGGGGCGGCCTGCCCTGGGAGTGAAAGCGCGTGAAGTGACGCTGCTGCCGCGCCACTGGGACTGGCTCAATGGCCAGCGGGGCGGGGCTTCCGCCGCCATCCGCCGGCTGGTGGACGAAGCGCGCAGCCGGCGCACGCCGGAACAGGCGCGCGATGCTGCCTATGCCTTCCTTTCAGCGATGGCCGGGGACCTGCCGAAATTCGAAGATGCGGTGCGCGAATTGTATCAGGCCAACCGCACCGGGTTCGACCATTTCACCAGCGGCTGGCCACAGGACGTGCGCGACCATGCAGTCCGCCTCGGGTGGCCGGCATGAGCGCGAACGGCTGGATCATTCTCGACAAGCCGCGCGGGCTGGGCAGTACCCAGGCCGTGGCCGCGGTGAAGCGCAACCTGCGCAGCGCGGGCTATGGCAAGGTCAAGGTGGGCCATGGCGGCACGCTCGATCCGCTGGCCGAGGGGGTGCTGCCGATCGCGGTCGGCGAAGCGACCAAGCTGGCCGGGCGGATGCTCGATGCCAGCAAGGCCTATGCCTTCACCGTGCAGTTCGGCAGGCAGACCGATACGCTGGATACCGAAGGCCCGGTGGTGGCGGAAAGCCCGGTGCGGCCCACGCTGGCGCAGGTGCAGGCGGTGCTTGGGCAGTTCACCGGCCCGATCGAACAGGTGCCACCCGCCTATTCCGCGCTGAAGGTGGATGGCCAGCGGGCCTATGACCTGGCCCGCGCGGGCGAGGATGTGGTGCTGGCGACGCGCAGCGTGGTGATCGAATCGCTGGTAGTGCTGCCCGCCGCGGGGCAGGGTGCGGCCGGTGCAGAGGAAGTGCTGCAAGACATCACCTTGCTCGCCCATGTCAGCAAGGGCACCTATATCCGCAGCCTGGCGCGGGACATTGCCCTGGCCCTTGGCACGGTTGGCCATGTTACCTATCTAAGGCGGGTGAAGGCCGGTCCGTTCACCGAAGATCAGGCGATTTCGCTGGACTTGTTGAACGAAATCGGTAACGGCGCGCCCCTTGAAGATCATCTTCTGCCGTTGGAGGCAGGGCTGGACGGTATCCCGGCCCTCAACCTCAACCCGGAAAACGTGCAGGCGGTCCGTCAGGGCCGGATCATTTCCGGATTGCCCCATGCCGACGGGCTTCATCTTGCAATCGCTGGCCGCGTGCCGGTGGCGCTGATGGAGATTTCGGCAGGGACGGCCAAGGTCGTCCGGGGTTTCAACCTTCCCGATACCGCGGAGTAAGTGAATGTCGGTTACCGCTGAAAAGAAGCAGGAAATTATCGCAGCCAACGCTCAGACGAGCGGCGATACCGGATCCCCCGAAGTGCAGGTCGCAATCCTGACCGAACGGATCCGCAACCTGACCGATCACTTCAAGACGAACCATAAAGACAACCATTCCCGCCGCGGCCTGCTGATGATGGTCAACAAGCGCCGCAGCCTGCTGGCCTATCTGAAGAAAAAGGATGTGGCCCGTTACAATGCGCTGATCGCCAAACTGGGCCTGCGCAAGTAAGAGTTTCGCAGGGGGCGGCTCGAAAGGGCCGCCCTTTTGCTTTATGGGTTCCCGCCACGACGCGGGATAACCGCCCCCGCCGTGGCGCCGCCTTTGCGCGGTCACATCGGGGATTGAAATGGGGCAGGGGTGCGCAATTCGGCGTATCCGCCGCCTTGGGGCATGAAAAAAGCCCCGCACCGGACCGGGACGGCTTGCCCGGCAGTAGGCCCCACGCCGCAATATGGCCGCGCGGGTTCACGAAGGAATATCATGTTCGACACGAAAACCGTATCGCTGGAATGGGGCGGCAAGACCCTCACTCTGGAAACCGGGCGCATTGCCCGTCAGGCCAATGGCGCCGTTCTGGCGACCTATGGCGAAACCGTCGTGCTGTGCGCTGTCACCGCCGCGAAGAGTGTGAAGGAAGGGCAGGATTTCTTCCCGCTGACCGTCCACTACCAGGAAAAGTTCTCTGCCGCCGGCCGTATCCCGGGTGGCTTCTTCAAGCGTGAACGTGGCGCGACCGAAAAGGAAACCCTGGTTTCCCGCCTGATCGACCGCCCGGTCCGCCCGCTGTTCCCCGAAGGTTTCTACAACGAAATCAACGTGATTTGTCAGGTCCTGTCTTATGACGGCGTGACCGAGCCGGACGTTGTGGCGATGATTGCGGCTTCCGCCGCGCTGACCATTTCCGGCGTTCCCTTCATGGGCCCGATCGGTTCCGCCCGCGTCGGCTTCAAGGATGGCGAATATTCGCTCAACCCGTCGCTGTCGGAAGTGGCCGAAGGTCGCCTGGACCTGGTCGTTGCCGCCACGCACGACGCGGTGATGATGGTCGAATCCGAAGCGAAGGAACTGACCGAGGAAGAAATGCTCGGCGCGGTGATGTTCGCGCATGACGAGATCCGCAAGGTCGTCAAGGCGATCATCCAGCTGGCCGAAAAGGCCGCCAAGGATCCGTGGGAAGTCGACCTGTCGGACAACACCGCCGACATCAAGAAGAAGCTGAAGGACATCGTCGGCAAGGACGTTGCCGCCGCTTACAAGCTGACCGACAAGTCGGCCCGTTCCAACGCCCTGAACGCTGCCCGCGCCAAGGCGAAGGAAGCTTTCGCCAGCGAAACGCCGCAGACCCAGATGGTCGCCATGAAGACCATGAAGAAGGTGGAAGCAGACATCGTCCGCACCGCCATCCTCAAGGACGGTCAGCGCATCGACGGCCGCAAGCTCGATCAGGTTCGCCCGATCGAATCGATGGTTGGCTTCCTGCCGCGGACCCATGGTTCGGCGCTGTTCACCCGCGGTGAAACGCAGGCGATCTGCACCACCACCCTGGGCACCAAGGACGCGGAACAGATGATCGACGGCCTTGATGGCCTGTCGTACCAGTCGTTCATGCTGCACTATAACTTCCCGCCCTACTCGGTCGGTGAAGTGGGCCGCTTCGGCGCCCCGGGCCGTCGCGAAGTCGGCCACGGCAAGCTGGCCTGGCGCGCGCTGCACCCGGTGCTGCCGTCCAAGGAAGACTTCCCCTATACCATCCGCATCCTGTCCGACATTACGGAGAGCAATGGCTCGTCCTCGATGGCGACCGTGTGCGGTGGCTGTCTGTCGATGATGGATGCCGGTGTTCCGATCGAACGCCCGGTTTCCGGCATCGCCATGGGCCTGATCCTGGAAGGTGACGAATTCGCCGTGCTGTCCGACATCCTGGGTGACGAAGATCACCTGGGTGACATGGACTTCAAGGTGGCCGGTACCGAAGCAGGCATCACCACGATGCAGATGGACATCAAGATCGCCGGCATCACCAAGGACATCATGGCCAAGGCGCTGGAACAGGCCAAGGCCGGCCGTGCGCACATCCTGGGTGAAATGACCAAGGCGCTGGGCACTGCCCGCACCGAACTGTCCGCCCATGCCCCGCGCATCGAAACGCTGCAGATCGACAAGTCGAAGATCCGCGAAGTTATCGGTACCGGCGGCAAGGTCATCCGCGAAATCGTGGCTGAAACCGGCGCCAAGGTGGATATCGACGATGAAGGCCTGATCAAGATCAGTTCGTCCGACATCAACCAGATCGAAGCCGCGCGGAAGTGGATCCTGGGGATTGTGGAAGAAGCCGAAGTCGGCAAGGTCTACAACGGCAAGGTCGTCAACATCGTCGATTTCGGCGCTTTCGTGAACTTCATGGGTGGCAAGGACGGTCTCGTCCACGTGTCCGAAATGCGCAACGAACGCGTTGAAAAGCCGACCGACGTCGTGACCGAAGGTCAGGAAGTTAAGGTCAAGGTCCTGGAAATCGACCAGCGCGGCAAGGTTCGCCTGTCGATGCGCGTCGTTGACCAGGAAACCGGTGCCGAGCTGGAAGACACCCGTCCGGCCCGCGAACCGCGTGAACCGCGCAGCGGTGGCGGTGGCGGCGATCGTGGCGATCGTCGTGGCCCGCGCAGCGGCGGTGGCGATCGTGGCCCCCGTGGTGGCGGCGACCGTGGCCCGCGTGGTCCGCGTCGTGACGACAACGGCGGCGGCAATGCCGACCACATCCCGGCCTTCTTGAAGGACGATTGATTGTGCGCCGGGGCAACCCGGCCCCATCGTAGCATAACCGGATGGGCCGCGAGTGATCGCGGCCCATTCTGCTTGAAAGGCGATCCATATGCTCACCCGCGAATTGCTGGGCACGGCGCAAGTGCCGGGCGGGGCAGAGCTGCGGCTCTATGCCCACGGCCGCGATTTCATCATCGCACTCGACCGCAACGAGTTGATGAGCACGCGGATGCGCCATTCCGAAGAAATGCTGGCGACGATGACGCTCGACCGGCTGGAAATGGCCAATCCGCACCTGCTGATCGGCGGCTATGGCATGTGCTTCACCCTGCTCGCCGCGCTGGCGCGGCTGGGGCCGCAGGGCCGGGCGACAGTGGCGGAACTGGTGCCGGAAATCATCGAATGGGCCCGTGGCCCGATGGCGGAAGTGGCTGCCGGATGCCTGGCCGATCCCCGTGTGGCCCTGGTGATGGGCGATGTCGGCCACACCATCGAAGCCGCCGCTGAACCGGTGGGAGGCGACTATGACGCGATCCTGCTGGATGTCGACAATGGCCCTGACGGGTTGGTGCGCGATGCCAATGACTGGCTTTATTCGGCCAAGGGCCTTGCCGCCGCGCGCCGCGCGCTGCGCCCGGGCGGGGTGCTGGCAGTATGGTCAGGCGCGCCGGACAAGGCCTTTACCCGCCGCCTGCACGGGGCCAAATTCCAGGTCGAGGAAGTGGAAGTGCGTGCCCGCCCCAATGGCAAGGGCCCGCGTCACACGATTTGGTTCGCCCGCAAGGCTTAACCCACGGCCAGCCGGGGCGGCGGTACCTTGGGCCTGCAGTCGGCCCCCCGCACGCAATTGCGCCCGGCCTGCTTGGCGGCATAGAGCGCGGCATCGGCCATCGGCACCAGGTCAGCCAGCCCGCCGGAGGTTTCCGGCACGGCGGCCACGCCGAACGAGGCGCTGATTGCCGCGCCATGCATTTCGGACAGGCTTTCGATCCGGGCGCGCAGCACTTCGGCCTTGAGCATGGCGTCTTCCAGCCCGCATTCGGGCAGGATCACCAGCAATTCCTCGCCGCCATAACGACTGACCACGTCACTGGGGCGCAGCGCGCCGACCAGTTGCCCGGCAACATCGCGCAGCACGGCGTCGCCCTTGGCATGGCCGTGCTGGTCGTTGAGCTGCTTGAAATGATCGAGGTCGATCATCACCGCTGCCGTCGGCCGTCCGCTGCGTTCGGCAATCGACAGGTATCGTTCCAGCGCGTCTTCCATGTACCGGCGGTTGTACAGCCCGGTCAGCGGATCGCGCAGCGACTGGGTGCGCAGCTTTTCCCGCAAGGCAATGTTCGACAGTGCCAGCGACATGGAATCCGACAGGGCCCGCGCCACCCGCGAAACGCCCTTCAGCCGGGCCCAGCCATCGGCTTCGTCCGTGGCCAGCATCAGCAACCCATAAACGGCGCCGCGGGCCACCATCGGCAGCTCCAGCGTGGTGGCCGCGGCGGCGTGGTGCATGCAGCGCAGCGATCCGGTGGACGGATCATTCACGTGAGCCTTGCCGCGCTTCAGCGCCCAGCAATTGGCCGGCATCAGCGTGGCGGGCGGGGTGAAGGCGCGTTCCCCGGCAGGCCAGGCCATGGCCAGGTCCAGCCGGTCACGCGAATTGTTGAAGATGTACAGCGCGCCCATCAGCCCCGGCATCAGTCGCTTGCTGGTCGCTTCCAGCACTGCGCCCGCATCTTCGTGGCTTTCGGCGCTTTGCAGCATGTCGGTCATCGCGAACAGTTCTTCGATCTGTCCGCGCGCTTCGCTGGCCACTTCCAGCAGTTGCTGGCGTTCGTGCAACTGGACCACGCTGACGTGGCCCAGCACGCGGGCGATCACGAACTGGCTGACGACCAGCACCAGCGATACGGCAATCAGCAGGCTGTCGAGCGGGTGGGGCAGTGGCAGGGCGGCCAGCAGGCACAGCGCCGCGACGATCTGGGAAGACCACAGGGCGCGCCTGTATCGGCCGGTCGAAGCCTCGCCGGTCTTCATGGCTTCTGCTTCGCTGGTCACAAGTTTTGATTATCTCCCGAATGCGGCGGGTAGAATAGTTCGCCTAACAATCGCTTAAACGGGCAATAGTGGTTTGCCGCAAAGGTGGTGTGCTGGCCGGTGGACGCCTGCTTTCCGGCATGGCAGAACGCGGGCCAGGATGCAGGAGAGCGCAATGCCGATCGATACGTTCCAGGGTAAAATCGCCTTCGTCACCGGCGGGGCCAGCGGCATTGGCCTGGGTATTGCGAAGGTGCTGGTGGAACGCGGGGCGCAGGTCGTGCTGGCGGATATGCGGCAGGACCATATCGACCGCGCGCTGGGCGAATTCGCTGGCGGCGGCCAATCCAACGCGGTCAGCGCGCTGCAACTGGATGTGACCAACCGGGATGCCTACCGCGCCGCCGCCTTGCGGATGCAGGAAGAATTTGGCGGGGTCGATATCCTGGTCAACAACGCCGGGGTCGGTTTGGAAGGGCCGATCCTGAAGGCGACTTATGCCGATTACGATTTCGGTTTTGGCGTCAATGTGGGCGGGGTGATCAACGGTTTTGTTGAATTCCTGCCGCAGATGATCGCCCACCGGCGCGGCGGGCATATCGTTTCCACCGCCAGCCTGGCGGCCGAAGTGGTGATGCCATCCTATCTGGCGATCTATGCCGCCAGCAAGGCGGCGGTGTGCCATTACTGCGAAGCGGTGAAGGCCGAACTGGCGGAAGAAGATATCGGGGTTTCGATCCTGCTGCCGGGTCCGGTGAAAAGCAACATCCACGAAACCCAGCAGAACCGGCCCGCGCACCTGCTGCAGGGCAGCGGATTCCTGGATACCGAAAAGAAGCTGTCCCGCCGCATCGTCGGCGACAACTGGATGGAACCGGAAGAAGTCGGCAACCTGGTGTGCGACGGCATCCTGGCCAACACCACCTACATCGTCACCCACGGCTTCTACAAAGACGGCATGCGCGCACGGGCCGAAGCCGTGCTGGCGGCAACGCCGGACCGGGTCGAGGAAGCACCCGATTTCGGCCGGTTTGCGGACGAGGAATAACAGGCGCGGGATCAGAATCCCCCCCTTCCCGCGAGCGGGACCGAACTGGAGAGAAATTGATGCAAGACCTGAACGGCAAGGTTGCCTTTATCACTGGCGGTGCCAGCGGCATCGGCTTCGGCATGGCCCGCGCCTTCCTGGCCGAAGGGATGAAAGTCGCCATCGCGGACTGGAGCGATGAGCATATCGCCAAGGCCAAGGCTGGCCTTTTGGGCAACAACGGCGTCCATTTCGTGAAGTGCAACGTTGCCAGCCGTGAAAGCGTCAAGGCCGCGGCGGACGAAGTGCTGGCGGTGTTCGGCAAGATCCACGTGCTGTGCAACAATGCCGGGGTGAACGGCGGTGGCACGGCGGCGAGCCCGGATTTCGACGATTGGGACAAGGCCATTGCCATCAACCTGGGCGGGGTGATCAACGGGACGAAGATCATCGCCCCGATCATCCGCGGGCAGGGCGAAGGCGGGCATATCGTCAACACCAGTTCGATGGCCGGCATGGTGCCGCTGCCCGGCCTCGCGGCCTATTCCACTGCCAAATACGCGGTCCGGGGCTTCAGTGAATCGCTCCGGCTCCAGCTGGTGGAAAAGGGCATTGGCGTGTCCTGCCTGTTCCCCGGCGCCACCCGCACGGCCATCGTGCCCCTGCCGGAAGATGACCCGGAAAACATCAAGGAAGAAGGCGCGCCGCAGTTCCTGAAAGACCTGTGGGACGCGATGCGCGGGGCGATCGATCCGCTCGATACCGGGCGGGCCGTGGTCCAGGCGATCAAGGAAAACCGCTTCTACATCTTCACCAACCGCGAATTCCTGGATGAAGTGAAGCAGCGCCATCGGGAGATCGAAGACGCCTTCCCGCTGGACGAGCCGACCCCGGGCCGGGTGAAGTTCGAAAGCATGCGCGCGGAAATGGCCCGCAACCTGATGGCCCCCGGCAACCGCCCGGTGCCCGCGCAGGACAGCAAGGACATGGCGCTCGACCTGGGCAGCAAGAGCCCGGCGGGCGGGCAGTAAAGCAACCGCCCCTCCTCTGAAGGGGAGGGGGGCTTTGAATAGCCGTGCGGGATCGTGGACATTTCCGCCTGAACAGTGTCAATTGCGTGCACCCCATCAACCACAGGGGGCGGAAACTGCCAACAGGCGGGCCGCGACAAGGGAGAGATCATGCCAGCCGCCACCTTTACCCAGGCGCTCAACGCGCGCCCGGTCCAGACCTACCAGTGGGTCATCGCTGCCGTGTGCATGCTGGTACTGGTGGCCGATGGCGTGGACCTGCAATTGCTGGGCATTGTCGCGCCACTGGTGATGCAGGATTTCGGCATCGACCGCGCCCTGTTCGGCTGGGCGATGAGCGCGGCGCTGGTCGGCTTTGGCATCGGTTCATGGGGCGGCGGGGTACTGGGTGACCGGATCGGCCGCCGCTGGACGCTGGCGATTGCGGCGGTGGTGTTCAGCCTGGCCACGGTCGGCGCGGGCACGGCAGATGACGTGTGGCAGATGGCCGGCTGGCGGCTGGTCGGCGGGCTCGGCTTCGGCGGGGCCTATTCCAACGCACTGGCGCTGGCGAGCGAATGGTTGCCGGATCGCTGGCGGCCGGTGGTGGTCAGCACCCTGTCGGTCGGCACGCCGATTGGCGGCACGGTGGTCGGCTGGGTCGGCCCGCAGATGGCGGCGGAACATGGCTGGGATGGCGCCTTTGTCCGCATCGGCCTGGTCACGATCCTGCTGGTGCTGGTGATCGTGGCGGTCTTGCGGGACAGCCCTTCGTTCCTGCTGGACCGTGGCCGCGCTGCGGAAGCGCGCAAGCAGGCGGCGCGGGTGCTGGGCCCCGACATGCCGGAACTGGTGCCCGAACATCACGATGCCAATGGCGTGGGCGGGCCGCAGATCGGCGTGCTTCATCCCAGCAATGCCCGACTCAACATCGGCATTGGCCTCGCTTTTGCGGCGGCGGCATTGGTGGCTTACGGTATCCTCAACTGGTCCACGACCATGCTGACTGCGAAAGGCTTCACCCTGGCGGCCGCGGGCAATGCGGTGGCGGTTGCTGGCATCACGTCGATGATCGGATCAATCCTGGCCGGGCTGCTGGTCCGCCAGTTTGGATCGCGCGTGGTGATGGCCAGCTTCAGCGCGATCCTGGTGGTACTGCTGATTGCGCTTGGCTTCGCGGTTGAACACCTGCCGGCGGTTCCCGACGCTGGTGACCAGTTGCTGGTCACCAGCCTGATCGGCGCGGCGGGCGGGTTCTTCAGCGCCTCCATCGCCGGAATGTACGTGATGATGGCGCTGGGCTACCCGCAAAGCTGCCGCAGCGCCGGGATCGGCTTCGGCATCTTCATGAGCCGGCTGGGCGCAGTGGCGGCCAGCGGCCTTGGCGGGGCGCTGTTGCAGGCAGGCGGTGACAGCACGGTGCCGTTCTTCGCGGTGCTGACCGTGGCGGCGGCGCTGGTTTCGGCGGCGGCCTGGGTGGTTGACCGGCACGTGCCGCCGGCCAGCAAGGCGGTTACTGCGGGTTGAAGCCCTTGGCGCGGAAGATCTCCTGCCCGCGGCGATAGACGATCAGTTTCTGCAAGGTGACCGGGTGGAAGAACGCCTCGATCGCCTGTCCCGCTTCCGTGCGGGCATAGACTTCGTAGCAGTCGCCATCGACCTGGACCTTGAGGATTTGCCAGCCTTCCAGCCAGGCCTTCTTCTTGACCTCGGCCAGCGGCTTCCATGTACTCTGCGGCCCGGCCTTGCAGGCGACATTGCCGTCGGCCAGCGCGGGCGTGGCAGTGGCCAGCAGGGCGGCGAACAGGGCCGGGGCGGCAAGCAGGCGGAAACGCATGGGTCAGATACTCCGGGTACGGCGGCGACGGTTGCGGGCAAGCGCGCGCAACAGCCAGGCCAATGCTAACGGGGCGAGGTGAATGGCGGCTGGCTGCCATTGCCAGTCGAGCAGCAACCAATGGACAAGGCCGATCAGGAAGGCGGCATAGACCAGTCGCTGGACCTGCTTCCACTTGCGGCCAAGACGGCGCATCGCCGCATCGAAACTGATTGCGGCAGGTGGCACCATGGCGAACAGCGCCAGCCATCCGGTCCAGATTGCCGGGATCGCCAGTTCGTCCACCATCGCGCTGACCACGGCCATGTCGATGATGTAAAAAGCGAGGTGCAGCAGGACATAGGCAAAAGCCGCCACGCCAAGGTTGCGGCGCAGGGCCAGCCAGCCGCGCAAGAAACGGTTGGGGCCGAACGCGTCGATCAGTGGGCCGACCAGCAGTGCCAGCACCATCAACCGCACGGCCATTTCACCACTGGGGTGGAGCAGGTCCATCGCCAGCACGGTGCCACCCAGCAGGCCGTTCAGCATCAGCGCGGCAGGTACAGCCAGCAGCAGCCAGGCCAGCCCCTTGATCACGCTAGCGGCATTCATACCACGGCCCATTTGCGCAGCAGGTTGTGATAGACGTGGATCAGCCGATCGACATCGGGATCGTCCTTGGCCCGGCCGACGGACAGCGCGCGGATCGACTGGTCGAGATCGAACAGCATGGCCCGGTCGGCAGCATCGGCCACGGCGCTTTGCAACCACATGCTCGCGCACGGGCGCGCGCCACTGGTGACCGGATCGACCCGGTGCAGGCTGTTGGACGGGTACAGGACCATGTCCCCCGCCGCCAGCTTGACCCCTTGTGCGCCATAGGCGGTTTCCACCACCAGTTCCCCGCCTTCGTACTCGTCAGGCTCGGTCAGGAACAGGGTGGCGGAAACGTCACTGCGCATCGACCGGGTGCTGTCCGGCGATCGCATCAGCGCGGAATCGACATGGGTGCCGTAATGCCCGCCATTGGCATAACGGTTGAACATCGGCGGCCAGATCGTTTCCGCCAATGATGCGGAAACGAAGGTGGGGTGATTGCCCAGCTTGCGCAGGATCACATTGCCCAGTTCCAGCCCGATCGGATCAGCTCGGTCCAGCTGCTGGTTCTGCTTGACCGCGATGGAGCGGGAACCGGCCGTCTGCGCCCCGTCAATCCACGGTGCAGTGTCCAGGCGGTGGCGAAACTGTGCCACCTCCTGAGCATTGAGCACCTGTTCGATGACGATCAGCATTGGCCGGTTCCCTTCTTCCGTCAGAACCGCGCGGTCAGCGTCACGGTCGCGCGGCGGTCGTCACCCTTGTAGAGGAAATGACCGCTGCGATAGCCAGCAACGTAATAGTCGTTGTTGGCCAGGTTGGTGACGTTGACCCGGGCACTGAGGTGTTCGTTGACCTTGTAGGCGGCAAAGGCATCGAACGTCCAATAAGCCGGAATACGGTACTGCCCCACGTCGCGCACGAAATCGTACCCCGCGGCGGTGTCCGGCTGGCCGGTGTAGGTTGCGCCCTTGTAAGTCGCCGTGCCGCCGAAGCTGAAGGCCTCGGTCGCCTGGTACTTCAGCTGGCCCGATGCCTGCACATTGGCAAAGTTGGACAGGCGCTTGCCGACGTAGGTCGATCCGGCGGGTGCGCTGGCGGGCGGGACTGCGGAGGTGGCGAGGATCTCGCTGTCCATGAAGGTCGCGCTGACCTGGCCGCTCAGCCGTTCGGTGATGTTGCCGACAAAGCCCAGCTCGATCCCGCGAATGCGGTGCTTGCCGGTGTTGAGCGATCCGAAGGTGGAATAGCTGTCGGCCGTGCCGGATTCGAAGATGTCGCTCTTGGTCAGCTGGAACAGCGCCGCCTGCACCATCAGCCGGTCACCGAACAGGTCCCACTTGGTGCCAAGTTCGAAATTGCTGGCGGCTTCCGGTGCGCCGTCGCCCACGTCGGTCACGCCGTTGACGATGCACACGCCCCCATAGCCGCAGTTGCTGCCGAGGTCGGATTCGCCGCCGTTGATTTCCTTCGACGTGCCCCACGTCAGGTACACGATGCCTTCTTCGTGCGGCTTCACCACCACGCCCAGGTGCCCGTTCCACAAGGTGTCGCTGTAGGCGTAGGGCGTCTGGACCAGGGTGTTCGTGTTCTGAATGACGTTGGAATAATCGAAAATGTCCGCGCGGATGCCGCCGTGCAGCGTCAGCCACGGGGTTACGTCAATGGTATCCATGGCATAGATGGATGCCGTTTCCACGCGCCACTGGCTGTCCCAGGTGTTGCGGGCAATATTGCGGCCAAGGATGTTGTTGATGTTGCCCGATACCAGTGCGCGGTCCGCGCCTGGCACGGTCAGGCAATAGGTGTTGTTGGCACCGGTGCCGGAAGTGCGGCAGTTGAACGCCCCGGTGTTGGTCAGGCTGTAGACCCCGTTGGTCACCTTCTGGTCGGAATATTCGCCGCCCACGATCAGCGAATGCTTGATGCCGCCGGTATCGAAGTCGACCATCACGTTCAGCTGGTTGACGAAATATTCGACTTCCTGCCAGCCTTGGTGGCTGCTCAGCGTCAAAGCGGCGTAGGTGCTGTCGACCGGGTTGAAGGCACCGCCGCGCAGGCCGGTGACGACATAGCCGTTGTCGGTCGTACCATAACGGGTGCTGTTGATGATCCGCACGCCATCGATGGGTTCGATGAACACGCGGCCGGTGAAGGTATCGACCGTGGATTCCAGGAAATCGCCCTCTTGCGAATAGGCCGGCACATCGTCCCACGGCGCATGCACGGTGACATCACCCGCGGTGCCCGTGGGTGCAGGCATATAGCCGCCGAGGTCCGGCCGGTCTTTGGCATCGAGGTGGTAGTAATCAAGCAGCACGCGCACGGCGGGTGAAATCTGGAACGTGCCCGAAAGTGCGCCGCCGAACCGCTGGCGGTCGTTCGGTGCGCGATTGGGCACTTCTTCATATGCTGCCAGCAGGTTGGCGCGGATCGCCACGTTGTCCGACAGGCGCCAGTTGGAATCGAGCGTGACGCGGCCGTATTCGTCGGTCCCGGCGCCCACGTCGATGCGGTTGAAGTTGTAGTCCGTGCTGGCCTGCTTGGTGATGGAATTAACCGCGCCGCCGGTGGTGCCGCGCCCGCCGAAGCTGGAGCTGGGGCCCTTGGTCACTTCGATCTGGTCCACGGCAAAGCTTTCGCGCGTGGTCATGCCCGGATCGCGCAGGCCATCGACGAACACGTCGCTGCGCACTTCCTGCCCGCGAATGATGTAGCGATCGCCAAAGGCATTGCCGTTTTCGCCGGTGCCCACGGTCACGCCGGGTACGCCGTCGAGGATGTCGCGCAGGTCTGTCTCGCCTGATTCCTCGATCTGCGTCGCGGTCAGCACCTGGATCGTTGCCGGGGTTTCCGCCAGCGGCTTCACGCGGCGCGGATCGCCGGAACGCTGCGCCTTATAGGGCGCGCCTGCCTGGGTGTAGGGGTTCGAATCCGCAGTGGTCTCGCGGTATTCCGCCACGCCCAGATCTTCGGTTTCGCTCTCCTGGGCTTCCTGCGCAGAGGCGACGGAAGGGACCAGCACTGATGCGGCGCCGGTGGCGAGGGCCAGGCCGACGTGGCGCAGGCTTATAGGACGGCGGATCGCCGGGTTGGTAGACACGTTGACTTGCTCCCTTGTGTGGTTGTGGCAGCCGCTAGCGGCTGCGGGTCATCGTCTTTCGAGATCGAACTTCAAGGTCATCGACAGCGGAATTTCCGCCTTGCGCAGATCGTTGGGGAAGGCGGGAACCCGGCCCAGCGCCTGAACGAATTGCACCGCTTCACGGTCCAGCAGGTCGGCCCCGCTGCTGCCGGCCACGGCCACGGCGGAAATGCCCCCGCGCCGGTCCACGATGAAGCGAACCTTCACGCTGCCGCTGATCCCGGCTTTGCGCGATTGCGGCGGGGAAAAGCGGTTGCGGCGGATGAAGCTGCCGACCAGCGATTTGTAATCGGCTTCAGCCTTCTGCGCGGCGGCGTCGAAGCCGGGCGAAGTGCCGATGCCTTCCGGGCGGGCAGTGGCCATTGCGCTTACCTGTGCCGGTGCCGGTGCCGAAACGGGTGCCACCGGTTGCGGTGCGGCGCGTTGCACCGGGGCGGGCGGGGGCAGAGTGACCGCATCGGCGGGCAAGGGTGCGCGCACCAGCGGGGCATCAATCCGGGGTTGCGGAGTGATCGGCGTAACCGGCGACAACGGCTGCGGAACAGCCGGGTTGGCCGCGCTCACCTGCTGCACCGGGGCACCTGCGGGCGGCAGTTCCACC
>JBARAF010000371.1:0-2425 GCA_049791695.1 Croceibacterium sp. | reverse complement strand
CTCATGATGCCCGCGCGCTGCGGGCCAATGACCGGATGTATTACGAACTGATGTGCCACGCCCGGCGGCGCGGGTGTGACCGGTTCGATTTCGGCCGCAGCAAGACCGGCAGCGGCGCCTTTCACTTCAAGCGCAACTGGGGCTTCGAACCGCAACCGCTGGCCTATGCCAGCTGGACCGCTCCGGGGGCGGAACGGCGCGATGCAGACCCGACCAGTGCGAAACATTCCGCCCGCATTGCACTGTGGAAGCAGTTGCCGCTGCCAGTGGCCAACCTGCTTGGCCCGCTGATCGCCCGGGGGCTGGGGTGACCGGGACGCTGTTCCTGGCTCACCGCCTGCCTTTCCCGCCGGACCGAGGTGACAAGATCCGATCGCACCATGTGCTGAAGGCGCTGGCGGCGATGGGGCCGGTCCATGTCGGCACTTTTGCCGAAAGCACCACCGATCTTGCCAATGTGGTCGAACTGGAAGGGCTGGTGGCAAGCCATTGCGTGCCCTTGCGCGACAAGCCGCTGGTCCAGGCCGGGATCGAGGCGCTGCTGCGACGCGAACCGGTCAGCCTGAGTGCCTTTCGCCATCCGCGCCTGTCGGAATGGGTGAGCGAGGTGCTGGCGAACGAAGCGATCGACGCGATTTACGTCTTTTCCGGGCAGATGGGGCAATATGTCCCACACAGCTGGCAGCAGCGGCTGGTTGTGGATCTGGTCGATGTCGATTCCGCCAAGTTCGACGCCTATGGCGAGGACAAGAGCTGGCCGATGGGCTGGGTCAACCGCCGTGAAGGGCGACTGCTGCGGGCGGAAGAAGCCCGGCTGGCGGCGCTGGCCGATCACACCCTGCTGATCAGCGCGGCAGAGGCAGATCTGTTGCGCAGTCGCCTGCCCGGCGGCAGCCCAGCGCACGTCGGCGTGCTGGGCAACGGCATCGATGCCGCCATGTTCAATCCCGCCAATGTGCGGGCGCATCGCAAGCTGGGGGTGGGGCCACACATCGTATTCACCGGGCAGATGGATTATCCGCCCAACGTGGCCGCCGCATTGCGCGGGATCGAACAGATCCTGCCGCTGGTCCGCCGCCACCATCCACAGGCGCAGTTCCATGCCGTTGGCCGGGCCCCGGCTCCGGAACTGCTGGACCATGACGGTCGCAATGGCGCGCGGATCTGGGGCGAAGTGCCCGACTTGCGCCCGTTCCTGGCGGCGGCGCAGGTGGTGCTCGTGCCGCTGGACCTGGCGCGCGGGGTACAGAACAAGGTGCTGGAGGCGATGGCCATGGCCCGGCCCGTGGTGCTGACCTCTCCGGCTGCCACCGGCATTGAGGCGACGGATGGCGAACATTTCCTGATCCGCGACACGGATGAAGCGTTGGCCTCGGCCGTGCTGGGCCTGCTGGCGGAGCCCGAACAGGGGGCAACCATTGGCGTACAGGCGCGTAAATTCGTGCTCGAGCGCATGAGCTGGCCGGCGATGCTCGCCCCCTTGCCGGGGCTGATGGGTCATGGCTGAGGCGGCCGCCCTGCCGGGCTGGAAGGCGTGGGTGCCCGATGTGCCGCAAGGCTGGCAAAGGCCGCTGGTGCATCTGGCGCTGTGCTGGGCCGGTCTGCTGCTGCTGTTCCTGCCCGATTGGGCGGCGATGGCGCGGCAGTGGTGGGATTCGTCCACTTACACCCACGTGCTGCTGGTGCCGCCGATCATCGCCTGGCTGGTGAAGCTGCGCTGGCCGGAACTGCGCCAGCTGCAACCGCAAGGCTGGTGGCCCGGGCTGGTGGTGCTGGCGGGCGCGCTGCTGCTGTGGTTGCTCGGCACCCTGGCAGGCCTCAATCTTGCCAGCCAGGCCGGGGCCGTGGCGATGTTGCCCGCCACCGCGCTGGCGCTGCTTGGGCCGCGCGTGGGGATGGGGCTGCTGTTCCCGCTCGCCTACATGATTTTCCTGGTGCCATTCGGGGATGAACTGGTCCCGGCATTGCAGATGATCACGGCCCGGCTGACCATTGCCCTGACCCACCTGAGCGGTATCCCGGCGCAGATCGAAGGGGTGTTCATCGATACCCCCGCCGGGCTGTTCGAAGTGGCCGAGGCCTGTTCCGGCGTGAAGTTCCTGATCGCGATGGTCGCGCTGGGCACCCTGGTGGCTCATACCTGTTTCCGCAGCTGGTGGCGGCGGGCGGCCTTCATGGCAGCGGCGGTGGTGATCCCGGTGCTGGCGAACGGGGTGCGGGCCTGGGGGACGATCTACATCGCCCAGTTCCACGGCGTGGAATTTGCCGCAGGTTTCGATCACGTATTCTACGGCTGGGTGTTTTTCGCGATCGTCATCGCGTTGCTGTTTGCCGCTGGCTGGCGATTCTTCGACCGGCCCCCGCTGGAGCCATTCTTTGACCCCGCGGCGCTGGCCGATAGCCGGCTGCTGGACCGGGTGGCAGC
>JBARAF010000370.1:0-6495 GCA_049791695.1 Croceibacterium sp. | reverse complement strand
GCCGTTCACCACCGCTTATCACACCCAGTTTCCCGATTACCTCGCCCGCCGCACCGGCTTGCCTGCGGGGATGTTCTGGCCGCTGATCCGCCGGTTCCACCGGCCCACGTCAGGCATCATGGTGGCGACCGAGACGATCCGCGAGCAATTGCGCGCACAAGGGCTGACGCAGCTGCGCCACTGGGGCCGCGGGGTGGATCTGGCCAATTTCGGCCCTGACGTCGCCCCGCCGGACCTGTTTTTTGCCCTGCCCCGGCCGATCCAGCTCTATGTCGGGCGGGTCGCCGTGGAAAAGAACGTCGAAGCTTTCCTGCGCAATGGCCACCCCGGCACCAAGGTGGTGGTGGGGGACGGCCCGGCCCTGGCGCGGTTGCAGGCGGAATTTCCCCAGGCGCACTTCCTCGGCAAGCAGATGGGGCAGGCGTTGGCATCGTGCTACGCCGGGGCGGACGTGTTCGTGTTCCCCAGTCGCACCGATACCTTCGGCCTGGTGATGATCGAGGCGCTGGCCAGCGGCACTCCGGTGGCCGCTTATCCGGTGGCCGGCCCGCTCGACGTGCTGGAACCGCGGAGCGGCGCAATGGACGAACAGCTGGACCAGGCGATTGCCCGGGCCCTGCACTTGCAGCGCGAAGATTGCCTCGCCCATGGCCGGTCTTTCACCTGGGCGGCCAGCACTGACCAGTTCCTCGCCGCGCTGGCTCCGCTGCCAATTGGCGACCCGTCACGCGGCCCGCGGGCGGCTTTCGCCTGATTCGCTTGCCCGCGCGGGACAAAAGCCCTAAGTCCATCCGGTAACGGCCGCTCCGCAAGGGGCGGCCCTTCTATTTTGAACCGGAGAAAACCCGTGGCCCAGCCCACTCCCCTGATGCCGCACGCGACCGCTTCCTGGCTGGTCGACAGCACGGCGCTCAGCTTCGAACAGATTGCAGAATTCTGCGGCCTGCACATCCTGGAAGTCCAGGCGATGGCCGATGATCTGGCCAGTTCCAAGTACACCGGGCGTGACCCGGTCCATTCCGGCGAACTGACCCACGAAGAAATCGAGAAGGGCCAGGCCGATCCGACCTATCGCCTGAAGATGCACCGCGCCCCGGTGGACATGAGCCGCACCAAGGGCCCGCGCTACACCCCGGTGTCCAAGCGCCAGGACAAGCCGGACGGCATTGCCTGGATCATCCGCAACCACCCGGAAATTTCCGACGCGCAGATCGGCAAGCTGATCGGCACCACCCGCAACACGATCAACGCGATCCGTGAACGCAGCCACTGGAACATCAGCAACATCCAGCCGAAGGATCCGGTGACCCTGGGTCTGTGTTCGCAGCGCGAACTGGATGCGGCCGTGGCCAAGGCTGGCAAGCGCGCCGGGGCCCCGGCGGAAGTCGAGATCGACGAAGATGAAATCACCCTCGATTCGCGTGATGACCGCCAGAAACTGATCGATGAACTGCGCGCCGAACGCGATTCCAACGCCCGCGCGGCGGTGGAAGCGGCGCAGGAAGCCGAAGCCGAAGCCTGGCTGGAAGCCAAGCGCGCGGCCGAAGCTGCCGAACAGGGCAACTGAGCCCACTTCACTGACACGAAAAAGGGCCGGTTTCCCATGGCGGGAACCGGCCCTTTTTGCTGGCCGCCAGATTGGGCTCAGGCGCGCCCGAAGCGCATCCGGTTCAGCAACCCGTCGCGCAGCACGAAGTGGTGGAACAGCGATGCCACGGCGTGCAGGCCCACCAGCAGGTACCCCAGGTTGGCCCCGGCTTCGTGCAGCTCTTCCATCTGCCCGGCCAGTGCTATGCTGGGCGCGGCCAGCGGCGGCAGGCCGAACGGAATGGCATCGCCTTCCCCGCTCAGGATCAGCCAGCCGGCAATCGGCATCGCGATCATGAAGCCATAGAGCGCCAGGTGGACAAGCCTGGCCAGCAGGCTGCGCCAGGCCGGTTCATCCAATGGCGCGGGGCCGGGCGTCAGCAGCCGGGCGGCAATGCGCACCACGACCAGCGCCAGCACCGAAATGCCGATCATGTAATGCACGGTCTTGAACAGTTCGCGGGTATCGCTGCCGCGCGGATAGCCTTCGCGCAGTTCCATCGACGCATAGGCCCCGACGATCAGCAGCAGCATCAGCCAGTGCAGGCTGATCGAGAGCGCGGAAAAGCGGGTGCGGTTAGTCTGGATGACCATAAGGGTACCTCCTGCCCCGGAAATGCAGCCGGAGATGCCCCAAAAGCAATGATCCCTGTCAACCGCCTGACAGCGAATCGGCGGTGCCCGACGCGAACCGGGCGGATCAGGCCATAACGAATCAGGTGTCCTGATTCAGGTGTTCAGCCTCAGACGTCCAGCCTCAGACGTTCAGCGTCAGCACGTTGGCGTCATCTGCACTGCGGGCGGCCTTGGCGGCGTCGGGGGCAAAGCGGCCGTCGACGCTGGCACCCTGTTCGATGGTCAGGGCTTCGTAATGCACGTCGCCTTCGATGCGGGCGCTTTTCAGGATCACCAGCTCGCGCGCGGTGATCGTGCCTTTGACCGTTCCGGCCAGGCGGGCGCTGTCGGCTACGATGGCGCCTTCGATCAGGCTGGCTTCGCCCTGCACCAGGCGGGCGCAAGTCAGGTCACCGGTCACGCTGCCATCAACATGCAAGTCGGCCGAAGCATGAATATCGCCGCGAATCGCAACGTCGGTGCCAATCACGGAAAAGGTCGAGCCATTAGCCACGCTGCGCGCTCCTGCTGCCTGCGGTTTTGCCGGGCTCTGCCCGGACTTCTTCGAGAACATGGGGCGCGGCCTCCAGGAAAGGCCGGGGGTTTACTGCCCGGCCGTTGATGCGAACTTCAAAATGCAGGTGCGGGCCGGTGGAACGGCCAGTGCTGCCAATGGCGCCAATCACCGAACCGGCATCCACCGGCTGGCCCACGCGGGCGGCAAAGCGCGACATGTGGGCGTAACGGGTCATCAGGCCATTGCCGTGGCTGACTTCCACCACGTTGCCGTAGCCGGATTTCTGGCCGACGAAGCTGACCACGCCCTTGGCCGCGGCGTGGATCGGCGAACCGGTAGGCCCGCGGAAATCCAGCCCGGCGTGCATCGCGGCGTGGCCGTTGAACGGATCGCTGCGATAGCCGAAGCCCGAAGAAATCATCCGCATATCCGCCGGCATCACCTGCGGGATCGCCTTCAGGCCGCGCTCCAGCGCGTCCATCCGCGCCAGGCTGAGGCCGAGGCGTTCAAACCGCTGGTCGATTTCGCCGTTGCTGCCGGTGGCCAGCAGTTCCAGCGGGCCGCCCATCGCGTCCTTGCCCGGACGCAGCATGGTGGCGGGGTTGAGGCCGAGCTTGCGGATCGCCAGTTCCGCACGGGCGGCGCGGCGGTCGGCATAACGGGTCAGGCGTTCGACAAAGGCCAGCTGCTTGGCTTCGATCCGGGCCAGGGCACCGGCTTCGGGCAGGGCGGCACTGACTTTGTCGATGGTTGCGGCGGCCTGATCGGCGCTGTTGGAAACGGTTTCGCCATCGCGCACATCGGCGGGCAGCACGTCGACCATCTTTTCAATGAAAGCCTGGCGGCGTTCCAGGTCCTTGGTCACGCCATCGAGGTCCTGGCGATAGGCGGCAACGCGGGTTTCTGCATTTTCCACTTTGGCAGCGCGGGCCAGCAGGTCGGCCCGTTCGGCCCCGGCCTGGTACTGGCTGATCGCCATGGCGGCCATCGAAATGCCCCAGCTGGCCAGCACGGCCACAACCACTGCGGCGGCAGCAATCTGCATCCGCGACGTGATGGTGATGAAGCGTACCTGACCTTCGGACCGCATGAAAAATTCGCGATCCGGGAACCAGCTGCGCAGACGGGCCGTTAGCTCGCCGACGGACAGTTTCTGCAAGGGAACCCCGTGTGTTGTTTGCGACCCCGGCGCGGCAAGTAGGGGACCTTCCTGTGCGGGTCGAATCCGTTCGGGAACCTTTCCGCTGAATCGAACGCGAATCGCGACGAACCGATCTGTCTCATAACAATCTGTCCGATCCCGGGCATTTGCGCCCCGGTCGACTTGCCGAATCGCCTGCTGGCACAGGTCATATCCGGCCTGACAAGAGGCCGCCGCACTGGTAAGGGCGCGCCCATGGCTACGAACCCCGTCTCTGACAGCTCGACTGATATGGACCGCATGGTGGGCGATCTCGCCCGTGCCGGTCGCGCCGCCCAGCGGCAGCTGGCGCTGATGGACAGCCCGGCGAAGGAAGCGGCGCTGAAGGCAGCGGCGGCAGAACTGCGGGCCGATGCCGCCGTGGTGCTGGCAGCCAACGCGCAGGACGTTGCCGCCGGTGTAGCGCGCGGCCTGGCCCCGGCGATGGTTGACCGGCTGAAGCTGGATGAACAGCGGCTGGAAGGCATTGCCGCCGCCGTGGAAGCTGTCGCTTCGCTGGCCGATCCCGTCGGCCAGGTGATTGATCGCAGTGTCGCCCCCGCCGGGCTGAACCTGTCGCGAGTGCGCATTCCCATCGGCCTGATCGGGATCATTTACGAAAGCCGCCCCAATGTGACCGCCGATGCCGCCGCGCTGTGCCTGCGCAGCGGCAATGCGGTGCTGCTGCGCGGCGGCAGCGAAGCGGTCCGTTCCAACCGGGCGATCCACGCGGCGCTGGTGCGCGGGCTGGTATCTGCCGGGGTGCCCGAAGCGGCAGTTCAGCTGATGCCGACGCAGGATCGCGAAGCCGTGGGTGCCATGCTGCGCGCTGCCGGGCTGATCGACATGATCGTGCCCCGCGGCGGCAAGAGCCTGGTCGAACGGGTGCAGAACGATGCCCGGGTGCCGGTGCTCGCCCACCTCGATGGCATCTGTCACACCTATGTCCATTCCGCCGCTAATCCCGACATGGCGGTGAAGATCGCGCTGAATGCCAAGATGCGCCGCACCGGCATTTGCGGTTCGATGGAAACGCTGCTGCTGGATGCTGCCTTCCCCGCCAGCCAGGCCGTGGTCGCGGCGCTGCTCGATTCGGGTTGCGAACTGCGCGGCGATGCCCGCGCCCGGGCGCTCGATCCGCGCATCGGTGCCGCCAGCGCGGAAGATTGGGATACCGAATATCTCGATGCGATCCTCTCGGTCGCAGTGGTCGACGGGCCGGACGCGGCGATGGATCACATCGCCCGCCATTCCAGCGGCCATACCGAAGCGATCATCACTGCCGATGAAGCAGTGGCGGAACGATTCCTGGCCGAAGTCGACAGCGCAATCGTGATGGTCAACGCCTCCACCCAGTTCGCCGATGGCGGCGAATTCGGGCTGGGTGCGGAAATCGGCATCGCCACCGGCCGCCTGCACGCCCGCGGCCCGGTCGCGCTGGAAGGGCTGACCACGTACAAGTGGCTGGTTCGCGGCACCGGCCAGCAGCGCGCTTGATCCCGCCCCTCCCGCCAGCCTAGGCTGCGCGGGAGAGGAGCCTTCCATGCGCTACAACCGTTTCGGCCGCACCGGCCTTGTCGTGTCGGAATTGTGCCTGGGGGCGATGACCTTTGGCACCAAGCCGAGCGGTATTTTTACGCATGACCTTGATGCTGACGGTGCCAGGGCACTGGTCCGTCAGGCTATCGATAATGGCGTCAATTTCATCGACACCGCCAACCTCTACAGCGGCGGGCAGAGCGAGGAAATCGTCGGGCACTCGCTGAAGGAACTGGGCATTGCCCGCGATGACATCGTCATTGCCACCAAGGGCATGGGCCCGATGGGCGAAGGGCCGAATGATGCCGGATCGGGCCGCGTCCACCTGCTGGCGCAGATCGATGCCAGCCTTGGCCGGCTGGGGCTGGACCATGTCGACCTGTACCAGATCCACGGCTGGGACCCGTTGTGCGACGTGGAGGAACTGCTGCGCACGCTGGAGGATATCGTCCGCAGCGGCCGTGCGCGTTATGTCGGGGTATCCAACTGGGCGGCCTGGCAGGTGGTCAAGGCACTGGGCATTTCGGAACGCCGGGGCTGGGAAAAATTCGTTTCGTTCCAAGGGCTTTACACCCTCGCGTCGCGAGAACTGGAACGCGAAATCGTGCCGATGCTGGAAAGCGAAGGGCTCGGCCTGATGGTCTGGAGCCCGCTGGCCGGGGGCCTGCTGTCGGGCAAGTACCGGCCGGATGACAGCGGCGCGACCCAGGGGCAGGGCCGCCGGGCCACGCTCGATTTTCCGCGTATCGACAAGCAGCTGGCCTTCGATCTGGTGGAGCTGATGCGGCCGATGGCGGCGGCGCGCGGGGTGGAAGTTTCCGCCATTGCGCTGGCCTGGCTGCTGCACCAGCCGGTGGTTTCCAGCGTGATCGTCGGCGCGCGGCGGCCGGAGCAGCTGGCCCAGAACCTGACGGCATCGTCAGTGGAACTGACGGTGGATGAACTCGCGGCCCTGTCCGCTCCCGGTGCGCCGGAACCGGAATATCCGCAGTGGGCCATCCAGTCGCAGAACACCCGCCACGGTTTCCGCGTGACCCCGCGCCGCAACCCCCGGTGA
>JBARAF010000369.1:0-12808 GCA_049791695.1 Croceibacterium sp. | reverse complement strand
CCGGAAACGCTGGCGATCATGGATTTGCGTTACAACACCCGCGCCGGGGCGGAAGCCGTCGCTTATGGCGAGACGGTGCGCCTGCCGGGCGGGGTGGATGCGACCTTCATTCCCGCCGGGCATGTGCTGGGTTCCGCGCAGATCCTGCTGGAACATGGCGGCGAGAGGGTGGTGGTGACCGGCGATTACAAGCGCTGCCCCGATCCGACCTGCCCGCCGTTCGAAGTAACCCCCTGCGACGTGTTCATTACCGAGGCGACTTTCGGCCTGCCAGTGTTCACCCATCCGCCGATCACGCAGGAGATCGGCAAGCTGCTGGCGCGCCTGCGGGCCGAACCGGACCGCTGCGTGCTGGTGGGTGCCTATGCCCTGGGCAAGGCGCAACGGGTGATCGCGGAACTGCGCGCCGCCGGGCACAGCGATCCGATCTACCTGCATGGCGCGATGGAACGGATGTGCCGCCTGTACGAGGAACTGGGCGTGCCGCTGGGTGACCTGCGGCTGGTGAGTGACGCCAGCAAGGAGCAGTTGCGCGGGGCCATCGTGGTTTGCCCGCCATCCGCGCTGAATGACCGGTGGAGCCGCCGGCTGCCCGATCCGGTCACCACCATGGCCAGCGGCTGGATGCGCGTCCGCCAGCGGGCCCGGCAGCGCAATGTGGAATTGCCGCTGGTCATATCCGACCATGCCGACTGGCACGAACTGACCCGTACCATCGAGCAAGTGAATCCGGCCGAAAGCTGGATCACCCACGGGCGCGAAGAAGCGCTGCTGCGCTGGTGCCAACTGCACCAACGCCGCGCCCGCGCACTGGCGCTGGTCGGATACGAGGATGAGGACGACTGATGGAGCGCTTCGCCGCCCTGGTCGATGGCCTGGTTTACACCACCAGCCGCAATGGCAAGCTGCGCCTGATCGCGGAATACCTGAGCGAAGTGCCGGACCCGGATCGCGGCTGGGCGCTGGCGGCGCTGACCGGCGGCATCGACTTCCCCGCGGTGAAGGCCAGCACGATCCGCAACCTGCTGATGGAACGGGTCGATCCGGTGTTGTTCGCACTCAGCCGCGATTTCGTGGGGGACACGGCGGAAACGGCCAGCCTGCTGTGGCCGGATCCCGCGGGTGACGTCGCGCCGCCGCCGACCGTCAGCGAAGTGGTTGAAACGCTGGGCAAAGCCACTCGCGCTTCCGTGGTGAGCGAACTTCCGGCTCTGCTGAACCGGCTCGATTCGTCCGGCCGTTATGCGCTGCTGAAATTCGCCACCGGGGCAATGCGGGTAGGCGTTTCGGCCCGGCTGGCGAAGACCGCGTTTGCGCAGGCTTTCGAGGTGTCGGTGGAGGAGGTGGAGGAATACTGGCACGCGCTGGCTCCACCGTATGAACCGCTGTTTGCCTGGGCAGCAGAAGGCGCACCGCCGCCCGACACCGAATCCCTGCCGCTGTTCCGCCCGTTCATGCTGGCCCACCCGCTGGAAGACACGGTGCTGGACCTGACGGACTACGTGGCCGAATGGAAATGGGATGGCATCCGGGTGCAGCTGGTCCATGCCGGGGGGCAGACCCGGCTGTTTTCCCGCAGCGGCGATGACATTACCGGCACTTTTCCGGAATTGGCGGATGCCCTGGCAGTGCCGGCCGTGCTGGATGGCGAGCTGCTGGTGCGCGGCAGCCATCAGGGCGGCGAAGCCAATGACACGACGCAAGGCGGCGCGGCCAGTTTCAACGCCCTGCAACAGCGGCTGGGGCGCAAGACTGTCAGCAAGGCGATGCTGGCCGACTACCCCGCGTTCGTGCGGTTGTACGATGCGCTGATCGTGGACGGGCAGGACTTGCGCGAACAGCCGTGGACCCGGCGGCGGGCCGCGCTGGAGGCGCTGATGCCCCGCCTGCCCGCAGATCGCTTTGACCTGAGCGCCGTGGTCCCGGCGGATCATTTCGACCAACTGGCCGAAATCCGCAGCCAGGCGCGGGATGACGCAATCGAAGGGCTAATGCTGAAACGGCGCGATTCGCCCTATGTTGCGGGCCGCCGCACCGGATTGTGGTACAAATGGAAGCGTGATCCGCTGCTGATCGACTGCGTGCTGATGTATGCCGCGCGCGGCAGCGGCAAACGCAGCAGCTTCTATTCCGATTACACCTTCGGCTGCTGGGATGGGGACCCGGACCAAGGCGCGGAGCTGTTGCCGGTGGGCAAGGCCTACTTCGGTTTCACTGACGAGGAACTGAAACTGATCGACCGCCACGTGCGCCAGCACACCACCAACCGGTTTGGCCCGGTGCGCGAAACCGACCGCAGCCTGGTGTTCGAAGTGGCGTTTGATTCGGTCCATGCCAGCAAGCGGCACAAAAGCGGCCTGGCGATGCGGTTTCCGCGCATCCACCGCGTGCGCTGGGACAAGCCGGCGCATGAGGCTGACCAGCTGGACACGCTGAGATCCCTAATCAGGGACTGATTTTGCGTTGGCGCAATGCTGCTGGCGCCGGGGTGCGGCAACAGGCGACCATGAACGAAGCTAGCCCGCCGCATCCGCCGCCGCAAACCCCCTATGACATCATCGGCGGGCGCGAAGGCGTGCGCCGGTTCGTTGACCGGTTTTATGACCTGATGGAGGGCGATGCCGCCTATGCCGATTTGCGCGCGATGCATGCGGGCGATCTTGGCCCGATGCGCGAATCGCTGACCGGCTGGCTGACCGCATGGACTGGTGGCCCGCATGACTGGTTCGATGCCAATCCCGGCAAATGCATGATGAGCGCGCACCGCGCGATCGGCGTGACTGACCAGACCGCCGGGCAATGGGTGGACGCGATGACCCGCGCGATTGCCGAATGTGGCCCCGGCCAGGCTGACCTTACCGCTTTGATGACTGAACGGCTGGGCATGATGGCCCGGGCAATGGTGCCGCAGGATTGATCTTGCCCCGGTGATCAGTGCAGACTGACCGGCGATGATCCAGCTCGACCGCGCCGAACGCCTGCTCGCCTATGGTATTGCCGCCCTGGCGGGATATGTCGATGCCACCGGGTTCCTCGCCGCAGACCGCTATTTCGTGTCCTTCATGTCCGGCAACACCACCCGGCTGGGGGTGGAACTGGCGCAAGGGGCCACACCGGCCGCTGTCGCCGGGGGGCTGATTGTCGGCTTCACCCTGGGCGTCGCCATGGGGGCCGTGGTCGCGGAACATACCCTGCGCCACCGCAAATCGACCGTGCTGGGCCTGTGCTGTGCGCTGTTGGCGCTAGCGGCCGTGGGCCATGCCCTGGGCAGCACGGCGGCCTTCCTGGGCGGATCGGTGCTGGCCATGGGGGCGATCAACAACGTGTTCCGCCGCGATGGCGGGGTCGCGCTGGGCATAACCTACATGACCGGGGCGCTGGTGCGGATGGGCGAAGGGCTGGCATCGCTGATGACGGGGCAGAAAGGGCGCAAGGGCGCCGTGGCGAGCATGATCCTGTGGGCCAGCTTGGCCAGTGGTGCCGTGGGCGGGGCCCTGGCCAGCAACGCGGTGCCCGGCGTGGTGCCGTGGACGTCCCCGCTGATCCTGCTGGCACTGCTCGGCTTTGCCAGATGGATCGAAGCCCGCGTCATCCGGCGGGCCTGAGCCTCGAATAGCCCTAAGCTTCCGGCAATTGCACCAGCTTCTCGCGAGATGTTGCGCCGCGCAACAAGCGAAGCCGTGACGTCGCCACCCCCAGCGCCTCGGCCAGCAGGTCCAGCACCGCTTCGTTGGCCGCACCGTCCTGCGGCTTGACCCGCACTTTCACCAGCACGCGGCCATCGCTGATTTCGATCCCTTCACTGCGCGCACCGGGTGTGGCGCGCAGGGCCAGCCGCCTTTCGCCATCGGCGCAGGCGCGGATTGCTTCAGAGGGTGGGAAATCAGCCTTGGGCCGGGCCATTACCGCTCAACGCCGCAAGATGCCGCTGTGCCAACTGGCAGTACCGTTCGGTCTGGAAGCGGATCTTGGCCACTTGCGCCTCGTCCTGCGTGCGCAGGAACTTCGCCGGGCGGCCAACCCAGATCTCACGCGGTGGGATCGCCTTGCCGGGGCTGAGCAGCGCGCCCGCGCCCAGCATCGCCCCTTCGCCCAGGCTGGCCCCGTCCATCGCCACGGCCCCCATGCCGACAAAGGCCCGGTCCGCCAGCGTGGCCCCGTGGACCACCGCCATGTGGCCGATCACGCAATCTTCGCCGATGATGGTCGGGCAGCCGTCGGTATCGGGCCGCGGCCCTTCGACGTGGAACACGCTGCCGTCCTGCACATTGCTGCGCGCGCCGACCACGATGCGGTGAATATCGCCGCGCAGCACGCAATTGTACCAGACGCTGGCCTGCGGACCGATTGTGACGTCACCAATGATCCGCGCACCCGGCGCGACAAAGGCAGTCTCGTGGATCTGCGGCTCCACCCCTTCGAAGCTGAGGATCGTGGCCCAGGGGAAACGTGCGGCGGCAGTCATGCGGCGGGCCGCTCCTCTCTGGCGATCGACCAGATCATGGTCGGGTTATCCTGCGGCGGATAGTCCGGATCGACATAGTCGAGTTCCGCCCGGCGGCGCAGGCCCAGCCGCTGCATCACCCGCCATGATCCAATGTTGTTTTCGCTGGTCTGGGCGACGATCACCGGCCAGTCGAACCGGCTGAACCCGAAATCGAGCATCGCCGCGGCCGCTTCGGTGGCATAGCCCTGCCCCCAGCAATCGCTGCGCAGTTGCCAGCCGATCTGGATGGCATCCCGCAATTCGGCAGGGGCGCTTTCAGTCTGGATGCGGGCGAGCCCGCACATGCCAAGGAACAGCCCGTCCTCTGCCCGCTCCACCGGGAGGAAGGAGAACCCGTCCTCGTCCCAGGCCTGCCGCGCACGGGCAAAACTTGCCGCCACCTGTTCCGCATCCTGCACGCCGCCCAGGTGCTGCTTGACTTGCGGGGTGTTGAGGTGTGCCTGCCACAGGGCCAGGTCACCATCCTCCCACCGCCGCAGGTGCAGCCGCGTGGTCTGGAGGATCACCTCAGCCATTAAGCAGCCGCGCCGCATGGGCCGCGTGGTACGTCAGCACGCCGGAACAGCCTGCCCGCTTGAAGGCCATCAGCGTTTCCAGCACCAGCGCATCGCGGTCCCCCGCCCCGGCGGCCACGGCGGCTTCGATCATCGCGTATTCGCCGCTGACCTGATACGCGAACACCGGCACGGCGAAGGTATCCTTCACCGCCCGCACGATATCGAGATAGGGCAGCCCCGGTTTGACCATCACGCTGTCCGCGCCTTCGGCCAGGTCCTGTTCGACCTCGCGCAGCGCTTCTTCGGCATTGGCCGGGTCCATCTGGTAGCTTTTCTTGTCGCCTTTCAGCAGGCCGCGGCTGCCCACCGCATCGCGGAACGGGCCGTAGAAGGCGCTGGCGTACTTGGCGGCATAGGACATGATCTGGACGTTGACGTGGCCCGCCTGTTCCAGCGCATCGCGGATCGCACCGATGCGGCCGTCCATCATGTCCGACGGAGCAACAATGTCCGATCCGGCTTCCGCCTGGACCAGCGCCTGCCCGACCAGCATTTCCACCGTGGCATCGTTCAGCACATAGCCGCCCGCATCCACCAGCCCGTCCTGCCCGTGGGCGGTATAGGGATCGAGCGCGACGTCAGTCAGCACGCCAATGTCATTGCCCACCGCATTGCGGATCGCACGGATCGCCTGGCACATCAGGTTGTCGGGGTTGAGCGCCTCTGCCGCATCTTCGCTGCGCTTTTCCGGCGGGGTGTTGGGGAACAGCGCGAGGCAGGGAATGCCGAGGCTGACGGCTTCCTTCGCCCGCGCCGCGATCCCGTCCAGCGACCAGCGCGATACGCCGGGCAGCGTGGAGATCGGTTCTTCCACGCCGTGCCCGCCCGTGACGAACAGCGGCCAGATCAGGTCAGCCGGGGTCAGCACGTTTTCGCGGAACAGCGCGCGGCTCCAAGCATGGGCACGGGGGCGGCGCAGGCGGGTATGGGGGAAATGGCCAGTCATGGCCGCCGGTCCTGCCGCAAAAGCGGCGCTTCTTCAATCAGACCTTGGCGGGGACCGCCGCAGCGGGGGCCTTGGCCGGGCCCGGCTTCGCAGCGCCACTCGCCAACCGGTCAATCTCGCGCACCGGGGCGCTGGTGGCAGCCGCCGCCGGGGCGAGGCTTTGCAGCGCCGCCCCCGGAGTAACCTGCTGCAGCGATTGCAACCGCGCGCGGAAGGCGGCCAGATCGGCCCCCGACAACTGCGCACGGGTGACGAAGCTGACCCCCGCCGGGTTGATCGGCGCGCCGTTGCGGTACATTTCGTAATGCAGGTGCGGCCCGGTCGACAGGCCGGTGGACCCGACATAACCGATCACCTGCCCGCGCCGGACCGACTGGCCGGGGGACACCGCGATGCGGCTCATATGGGCATAACCCGATTGCAGGCCGGCCGCGTGGTTCAGTTTCACGAAGTTGCCGTGGCCACCATGGCGCCCGGCAAAGCTGACCCGGCCATCGGTCACAGCATAGATCGGCGTGCCATATCCGGCCTTGAAATCCATCCCGCGGTGCATCCGCGAATAGCCGAGGATCGGGTGACGGCGCAGGCCATAGTTCGAGGTGACGCGGCCCGGCACCGGGGCGATCAGCCCTTCGCGCATTTCGCCCACGCCCGATGCTTCGTAGAACCGGCCATCCGGCCCCCAGCGGACCAGCTGCTTGCGCGGCTTCCCGTCGCGGACAATCCCGGCATAGAGCAGGCGGCCAGCCTCAACCTCACCAGTGGCGGCGCGCTTGTATTCCACCACCATGTCGAATTCGTCATTCGGCGCGATGCCGCTGTCCAGATCAATCTCGGCAGTCAGCGCGCGCAGGTATTGCTGCACGGCAGCGGCAGGCGCGCCCGAAGCGCGGGCGGACCGGTACAGGCTCGGGCCAATCCGGCCGCGTACGCGCAGCGGGGTGGCGTCAACCTGGATCGGCCGGGGATCGAGCGCGAGCCGCCCGTTCTGCCGTTCCACCGCCAGCTGCAAATCGAACCGGGCCCGGAACGACAGCGCATCGACCGGCCGTGGGACATTGGGCGAAGGGCGGCGGCCAAGGGTGATGTCCACCTTGGTGCCGGCAGCAATGTGTGTCAGCGGCATCGCCTGGGCGATCATCCCGGCAATATGGCTCGCCTCTGCCGGGCCAACCCCGGTGCGTTCCAGCATCCGGGTGAAGCTGTCGCCCTGGGCCAGGGTTGCCTCCAGATCCAGTTGCGGGCGTTCCGGCGCATTGGCCAGTCGCACCACGGCACTGGTGGCACCCATGTGGCGGCCGCTGTCAGCCCCAAGGGCCAGCGGCATGATCATCTGGCTGCGGAATTCATCGCGCGCGGACTGGTCGATCTCCATCGCCGGGGCGGCATTCAACGGGGCGAAATCGGGCCACAGGGCCAGCGAGACGGCGGAGAGACCGATCAGCGTGGCGGCCCCGCGCAGCCAGCGGCGCGAACCGATGTCCTGCGCCAGGTCCGGGGCCAGGTCAGCGGCATAGAGGCGTGCTTCCACCCCCCGGGCCCAGGCGTGATAGCGATCAAGCAGGCCATGATAACGCGAAAGGAGCTGCGGCGACATGTTGGCCGACACATGACCCGGCTGGCCCAGAGGCTGGCCCAGAGGCTGGCCCAGAGGCTGGCCCAGAGTCTGGCCCAGTACCTGTCCCAGTATCTGGCCGTGTGAAAGGCGCGCGACAGCAGCCCCGGCACCGGTGCCAGCATACCCCAAGCCTTCGCCTGACCTGTCCTTGAACACGCGCCCTCCTGGCGGGTGGGCCCGAAGGCCCTCTGCGATCCCGCGCCTGCAATGACAAAGGGCTGTGAACCAATAAAGTAAATTTGGGTTAAAGATCGGTGGAATGGCCGATTGCCGCGTTCGGGCGTTTTATCATCCACGATCTGGCCCGAAACTGGCCCGAACCTGCTTGCGCGCCGGGTCGGGCCCAGCCACAACGCCAGCCACAACGAGGGCATCGTGACGGACCGCAACACCAGTATCAGCCTCCGCGCGGTCCTTGGCCCGACCAACACCGGCAAGACGCACCTGGCGATTGAGCGGATGTGCGGCCATTCCAGCGGCGCGATCGGTTTCCCGCTGCGGCTGCTGGCGCGCGAGGTCTATGACCGGGTCCGCGCGATCAAGGGTGATGCGCAAGTGGCGCTGATCACCGGCGAAGAACGGATCGAACCACCCGGCGCACGCTATTTCCTGTGCACGGCAGAGGCGATGCCGGGGGTGTTCAAGGGCGACAGCAGGGATCTGGCCTTCGTGGCGCTGGACGAGGCGCAACTGGCCGCTGACCGTGAACGCGGCCACATCTTCACCGACCGGCTGCTGAACGCGCGCGGGCGGGATGAAACGATGCTGCTCGGCTCAGCCACGCTGGAACCGCTGGTGCGGGCGCTGCTGCCGGAATTCCGGGTGGAGGAACGACCGCGCTTTTCCACCCTGAGCCATGCCGGATCGTGCAAGCTTTCGCGCCTGCCGCCGCGCAGCGCAGTGGTCGCCTTTTCGGTGGAGCAGGTTTACGCCGTGGCCGAAATGCTGCGCCGGTTCCGCGGCGGCGCGGCAGTGGTGATGGGCGCGCTCAGCCCGGAAACCCGCAATCGCCAGGTCGAACTGTTCCAGAACGGCGAGGTTGATTACATCGTTGCCACCGATGCCATCGGCATGGGGCTGAACCTTGACGTCACCCATGTCGCCTTTGCCGCGCTTAGCAAGTATGACGGGGTCAGCAAACGGCGGCTGACACCGGCGGAAATGGCCCAGATCGCCGGCCGCGCCGGGCGACATCACAAGGACGGCACATTCGGCACCCTGGGCGGCCACGACGGGGCCAGGGGTTCGGGGGGCTCAGGGGGCCAGGCCCCGCTCGAATTCACCGATGATGAAGTCTATGCGATCGAGAACCACAAGTTCGCCCCGCTGACCAAGCTGTACTGGCGCGAACCCCAACCGCGCATGACCAATGTGGCCACGCTGATCGCGGACCTGGAATCCAAGCCTTTCGCCCCGCAGCTGACGGCCGCACCCGAAGCAATCGACCTGGCCGTGCTGAAACGGCTGGCGGAAGATGGCGAAGTGCTGGCCAGCGTGCGCACGCCGGGGCTGGTGCGGCGGTTCTGGGATGTGTGCCAGTTGCCCGATTTCCGCCAGCAGGGGCCGGATATGCACGCCCGCTTCGTCGGGCGGCTGTGGCAGGATCTGCGGGGTGGCCACCTGGGGGCAGATTACGTCGCAGCGCGGATTTCCGAACTGGGGCACACCAGTGGCGATATCGACACCTTGCAGGGCCGCATCGCCGCGATCCGCAGCTGGGCCTATATCTGCCAGCGGCCCGATTGGGTGCTGGCGCGCGATGAAATGGCCGCTCGCGCCCGCGCGGCAGAAGCGAAATTGTCGGATGCCTTGCACCAGCGGCTGACGGAACGTTTTGTAAACCGGCGGACTGCGGTATTGATGAAGGGTATGGGAAAGGATGCAGGACTTTTGCGGGTAACGTTGGACGATGGTGGGCGGGTGCTGGTTGAAGACCAGCCGATTGGCCACCTGGAGGGATTTCGTTTCGTGGTTGATGCCACGGCGCAGGCCGAAGATCGCAAGCTGATGCTGGCGGCGGCAGAGCGGCACCTGCCCGCGCTGCTGGCGCAAAAGGCCCAGGCGCTGGTTGAACAGGAACTGGGCACGCTGGTGATCGAAGCCGGCGAAGTCCGCCGCGATGGCAAGGCCGTGGCCCGGCTGGAACAGGGCAAGGGCAAGAGCCGCTGGCGCCTGCAGCTGGCCAAGGAACTGGGCGTGCTGGACCCGGCGCACAAGTCCCGGCTGACCGAAGCGCTGGATCACTGGCTGGAAGGCGTGCTGGCCCCGCTGGCCCCGCTGCGCACCATCGAAGAAGGCGCGACCGATCCCGAAGCCGGGACCGAAGTGCGCGCACTGTTGCTGACCCTGGCGGAAGGCAACGGCGCCATCGCCCGCGAATCTGCCGGGCTGGCCCATGTGCCCAAGGAGAAGCGCCCGTTGCTGCGCCGCCTTGGCGTCACCATCGGGGCGCTGGACGTGTTCGTGCCCCAACTGCTGAAGCCCGCCCCGCGCCGCCTGTTGCACGCGCTGGGGGCCGACCCGCGCCCGCTGCGCGAAGGGATGGAAGCTGTGATCGAGGCACCGCGCGGCCTGCCCGCCGGTTACCGCCGCGCCGGCAACCAGGCAATCCGGGTGGACATGGCGGAAAAACTGTTCCGCGCCGCTTACGATGCCCGGGCAAAGTCGACCGCCAAAGCCGGCGGCAAGGCCGGGCCGGGCGGTTTCCGCATCGATCCCGCGCTGGCCACGTCGATGGGCCTGCTGCCGGCCAATTTCCGCATCCTGATGCGCGATGCCGGGTTCCGCCCGGGCGAAGTGCGTGAACTGGCCGAAGGCGCGTTTGGCCCGCCCAACGTGCCGCTGTGGCGCTGGCGCCCCCCGCGCAAGGATGAAGCGTCCACAAAGGGCGAAGACAGGCGCGGCCAGTCCGGTCGCCAAGGTGAACGCGGTGCGCGGGGCAAACACGGCGGCAAGAAGCCGGAACGGCGCGAACCTGCGCGTGAAGCCGCTGCCACCCCGCGTGAAGGCCCCCGAGAAGGTCCACGAGAAGGCAATGCCTTTGCAGTGCTGGCCGGTCTCGTCCGCTAGAGCCAAGGCGGTCGATGCGGCTCGACAAGCTGCTGTTCAACCTGCGGCTGGCGAAAAGCCGGGCACTGGCCCAGCGCTGGATTGGCGAAGGGCATATGCGGGTCAACGGCCACCGCGTGATGGGGCAGGACCGGCGCGTGGCCGCGGGTGACGTGCTGACCCTGCCGACGGCAAACGGGGTGCTGGTGATCCAGATCACCGCCCTGCCTGACCGCCGTGGCCCCGCCAGTGAAGCACGCCAGTGTTATCGCCCGCTTGACCTTGGCGGGCCAATCGCCTTAGCAGGCCCAATCGCCGTGACAGGCGAGGAACCCCGGTAGCCGAGAGCGCCGCGTTAACAGGGAAGCGCCAGACAATGACCTATGTCGTCACCGATGCCTGCATCAAGTGCAAGTACACCGATTGCGTCGAGGTCTGCCCGGTCGACTGTTTCTATGAAGGCGAGAACATGCTCGTCATCAATCCGTCGGAATGCATCGATTGCGGCGTGTGCGAACCGGAATGCCCGGCCGAAGCGATCCTGCCCGATACCGAAGGCGGTCTGGAAACCTGGCTGGAACTGAACACCAAGTATTCCGCCGAATGGCCGAACATCACCCAGCGCAAGGAACCGCCGGCCGACGCCGACGAGCACAAGGGTGAAGAAGGCAAGTTCGACAAGTTCTTCAGCCCCGAACCGGGCGAAGGCGATTGATTCCGGCAACTGGCGGCTGACCGCCGTCAGGCCGACAAAATCCCCTGATTTCCGCCCCTTGGCGGCCCTGCCCCCTTGCTTTTTACGCGGGGTGGCAATTTTGTTGCGAATCTGCTATATAATTGTCCAACTGCTGCCCCACTGCATCCGGGGCGGCAGGCGGACAAGGAAGGCAGGCCCCCCGCCAGCAGCGTTTCAGACAAGGCAAATCAGGCCGGCGACGGGTCGCCCGGCCTCGAATTTGTTGACGCCGCAGCCCGGGCTTGCCGACATGAAAGGATTATAGATGGCTGCAAACGCCCCCGCCTTCGATGTCGGCGATTACGTGGTCTATCCCAAGCACGGCGTCGGCCGAGTGGTCGAATTGCAGAGCGAGGAAATCGCCGGGATGAAGCTGGAGCTGTACGTGCTTCGCTTCGAAAAGGAACGGATGACGCTCCGGGTTCCGGTGAACAAGGTCGAAGCAATCGGGATGCGCAAGCTTTCCAGCGACAAGACGCTGAAGGAAGCAATGGAAACGCTGAAGGGCAAGCCCCGCGTCAAGCGTACCATGTGGTCCCGCCGCGCGCAGGAATATGAAGCGAAGATCAATTCGGGCGACCTGGTGTCGATTGCCGAAGTGACCCGCGATCTGTTCCGCCCGGAAGACCAGCCGGAACAGTCCTATTCCGAACGGCAGATCTTCGAAGCGGCCTCCAGCCGCCTCGCCCGCGAACTCGCCGCGATGGAAAAGACGGACGAGCCGGCCGCGCTCGGCAAGATCCTCGATGTGCTGCGCAAGTATGCGCCGCAGTATTACGAAAGCGCCGCTGCGCCGACCACCGAAGACGCCTGAGCGTCTTTAAGGTCAGCTATCGGCTGAAAGGGCCGCTCCGGTACGCCGGGGCGGCCTTTTTCGTGGACAGGCCGTGGTGGTGCCACCCCGCCGGTTCATTGCCCGGTCACGCAATTGTGGGCACAAGGCCCCGGCCAAAAAGGACCGCCTGCCGATGATCCGCCTGCCCCACATGATCGCGATCGCTGCCGCCCCGCTGCTGCTGGGCGGATGCCTGGCTCAGGCAGCGCTGGATGTCGCCACGGCCCCGATCAAGGTGGCGGGCAAGGCAGTGGACCTGGCCACTACCAGTCAATCCGAATCCGACGAAAACCGCGGCCGCGCCCTGCGCCAGCAGGAAGAACAGCTCGGCAAGCTGGAGCGTCAATATGAAAAACAGCGTCGCCGCTGCGACGATGGCAACCGTGACGCCTGCGAAAAAGCAGACGACATTGCCGAGGAAATGGACGAGCTGCGTTAAGCCGCTGCGCGCCGCAACCGGTCATTGATCGCCGCGCCAATACCCGTGTCCGGCACCGGGGCCACCGCGATCAGGCTGGGCGGGGACGCCGCCGCCTGATGCAGGCAGGCGTATAGCCGCGC
>JBARAF010000368.1:0-6289 GCA_049791695.1 Croceibacterium sp. | reverse complement strand
GAACAGCAGCAGTCGCTGACCGTGGGCCGTCTGGTTGACGGCACGCAAGCCATTGCCGAACCCCCGAAAGATTGAACCGACCGATGAAGTTGCGCACGCTTTCCGCCCGGCTGCTGGCCGCACCTGCCCTGCTGGCCTTGGCATCCTGTGCCACGCCGACAGGCAACGGCCCGCAACAGGCCACGGCTGTTCCGGCCAGCCCGGCGGCGGCGCAGCTGGCACAGCCCGCACCGGGCGAATGGCCGAGCGACGGGCGGGAATACAATGCCCAGCGGTTCAGCCCGTTGACCCAGATCACCGCGCAGAACGTCAACCAGCTGGGGCTGGCCTGGTTTGCGGATCTCGACACCTTCCGCGGGGTGGAAGGGACGCCGATCTATGCAGATGGGGTAATCTACAACATCGCCCCGTTCAACGTGACGACCGCCTATGATGCCCGGACCGGGGCGGTGCTGTGGAAATTCGATCCCAAGGTGCCGCGCGAATGGGCGCGCGTGGCCTGTTGCGAACCGGTGGCGCGCGGCCTCGCCATGTGGGGCGACAAGGTGATCATCGCCACGCTGGACGGGCGGCTGATCGCGCTGGACAGGAAGACCGGCCAGCAGGTCTGGTCCACCCGCACGTTCGAAGATGATGGCAAGACGTCCTATTCCATCACCGGCGCGCCGCGCGTGTTCGATGGCAAGGTGGTGATTGGCCAGTCCGGCGGGGATCTGGGCGTGCGCGGCTTTGCCGCGGCCTATGACGCGGAAACAGGTGCCAAGCTGTGGAAGTTCTTCCTGACCCCGAATGACCCGGCCAAGGGCCCGGATGGCGAGGCGTCGGACCCGATCATGGACCGCATCCGCGCCACCTGGTCCGACGGTGGCCTGTGGAAGGAACTGGGCGGCGGGGCCAATCCGTGGGATTCGATCGCTTACGATCCGAAGCTGAAGCTGGTCTATGTCGGTACCGGCAACGGCTCACCCCATTCGTGGCACTATCGTAGCGAGGGCAAGGGCGACAACCTGTTCGTCTGTTCCATCGTCGCGCTCCACGCCGAAACCGGGGAATATGCCTGGCATTACCAGATGAACCCGGGCGAGGACTGGGACTACACCTGCACCAGCACGATTCTGACGGCAGAGCTGGAAATCGACGGACGCCAGCGCAGCGTGCTGATGCAGGCACCCAAGAACGGCCATTTCTACGTGCTGGACCGGGCGACCGGGGAATTCATCAGCGCGAAGCCGTTCGTGCAGACTAACTGGAACCTCGGCTTTGATTCCAAAGGGCGGCCGATCGACAACCCGGCGGCGCGCTATGGCTTCGATCCGAAACTGGTGATGCCGGGGCCGGGCGGAGGGCATAACTGGTTCCCGATGGCTTTCAGCCCGCAGACCGGCCTCGCCTATTTCCCGGCCTACCAATCGGCCTTCGTCTATGCGCTGCAACCCGACTGGAAGCCGCAGCCGCGCCGGTCCAACAGCGGTTGGGGCGGATTCGGCGGTGAAGTGGGCAAGCGCCGCGCGGAAATGCAGGCCGAAGGCAACAAGATTGAAGGGGCCTGGTTGCAGGCCTGGGATCCCGTCAACCAGCGCGAGGCATGGCGCGTGCCGCTGCCCCGCCACGGCAACGGCGGGGTGTTCGTGACGGCGAGCGACCTGGTGTTCGAAGGGACCACCAAACAAACCTACGCCGCGTTCGATGCGCGCACGGGCAAGACGCTGTGGGAATTCCCCACCCAGAGTGCGCCGGTTGCCGGCGGCATCACCTATCTGCTGGATGGCGTGCAGTACGTGGCCGTCAATGCCGGCTGGGGCGGCGGTGCCGCGCAGCAGGAACAAGGCGCGGGGATCGAACTGCCGCGGGCCAAGGCGCGGTTGCTGGTGTTCCGCCTGGGCGGCACCGCGCAATTGCCCCCGCTGGCCGCGCGCGAGGCGGTCTCGCCGCCACCGATGTTGCGCGCCAGCGAAGCACAAGTGGCGCAAGGGGCGCAGCTTTATGCCCAGACCTGCGCCGTCTGCCATGGCCAGAATGCCATCGGCGGGGTCAAGGACCTGCGCCATATGACCACGGAAACACGCGCCAAATTCAGCGATATCGTGCTGCGCGGGATCTACCTGGAAAAGGGCATGGGCAACTTTTCCGACCTGCTGAATGCGGACCAGGTTGCGTCCATCAACGCCTATCTGGTGGCCCGCGCAAACGAGGATTGGGGGCGCTGAACCGGCGCGGCTCGGCCGCCACGGACCGAGGGCTGTGGCCCGTTTGCCGCAGTTAGCTTTGGAACCAATCAATGAGTGCGCTTGCAATTGCGCTCTCATCAAATCGAGTTGCATTAGTTAGAAGGGTAAGTAATAACGATGGGGCCGGGCGTGACCTGGCCCGGGATTCACCGGACAGCGTGGGGTATCTGCGGTCATCACCGCCGGGCCAGCATTCGTTCCGGCTTAGCGGCGATCTCCCCACGACTGAGACACAGGAAAACTTCCGGAAAGGGTCGCCAGGACCCGCCGGTCGAGGGAGATAGAGATGTCGAGGGAAACCGATTTCAGGCTCGTGATCCGTTCCGCGCTGGCCTGTTCCAGTGCGCTGTACCTGCTGGCCGCGATGCCGGCCCTGGCCCAGGACAGCAGCGCCCCGGAAGCGCAGCTCGACGAAGCCGAAAGTGGCACCCCCATCGTCGTCACCGGTTCGCGCATTGTCCGGCGGGATTACAACTCCGACAGCCCGATCATCACCGTGGGCGAAGATTTCCTGAACAGCTCCTCGTCCGTTTCGCTCGACCAGAACCTGGCCAAGCTGCCGCAGTTCGTGGCCGGCCAGAACCAGACCACCAGCGCCAGCGATTTCCAGCCCAACCCGACCTCCAGCCCCGGCATCGCCACCGTCAACCTGCGCGGCCTGGGTGCCAACCGCACGCTCGTGCTGCTGGACGGCCGCCGTACGCAGCCGGCCAACGCCGCGCTGCTGGTGGACATCAACACCATTCCCAAGGCCGCGCTTGATGGCGTCGAAGTCATCACCGGCGGTGCCGGTGCCACTTACGGCGCGGACGCCGTGGCGGGTGTGGTCAACTTCAAGCTGAAGAAGCACTTCACCGGCATTACCGTGGACGGGCAACTTGGCCTGACGGATGCCGGCGGCGGCAAGGAATATGACGTTTCGGCCCTGATCGGTTCCGATTTTGCGGACGGTCGCGGTAATGCGATGATCGGGATCAGCGTTGCCCGGCGCGGTGCGATCCACACGAATGACCGCTCCTTCTTCCAGGAACAGTTCACCGATCCGGATTCGAACGTGGTGGGTACCTTCCCGCAGTTCTACGGCTATCAGTTCGCCCCGGCGGCGAACAACACCGCGATCTATCCCCGCCTGAACAACCCGCCGAGCCAGGCGGCGATCGATGCGGCTTTCGCCGGCACGCCCGGCTATGTCCCTGGCGACGTGCGGACCCAGCAATCGGTTTATCTGTTCTTCAACCCGGCTGCGACCGCCGCGGGCAGCACGGTGTTCTCCAACGTCTATGGCCAGAACAGCAAGATCACCACGCCCGGTTACAAGGGCGCGGCCGGCTATCCCGACCACCGTTATGTCAACATTCGCGATGCCGCGGGCAATGTGATCGCGCAGAACCTGGTCAACAACCAGGGCGATGGCTACCTTTCGCTGCCGATGCATCGTTATTCGCTGTTCGCGCACGCTTATTACGACATCACGCCGGACATCACCGCCTACGTCCAGGGCAACTTCAACGAGATCAGCACCAAGACGAAGGCCGCCAACAGCTCGGCATCGTACCTCCAGTGGGGTACGGCGGTCCCGTTCGACGCGGCCACTTGCGGCGTGGCGGTGAACCACGCCGTTTCCCCGCAGCTGTGCTCGGTCCTGGCCAGTCGCCCGGCACCGAACGATCCGTGGGAACTGGTCCAGCCGCTGCTAAACATCGCCTCGGTCGAAACCGACAACGTCAACACCAGCTATGAAATGCTGTTCGGCCTGCGCGGCAATATCGGCCTGGGCGACTGGACCTTCGACGTGTTCGGTTCGCACGGCAGCACCAAGCAGGAAGTCCTGTTCCGCAACGTGGTTGACCAGGCTCGCCTGCAGACCCTGGTCAGCGCTCCCAACTATGGCGCCAACTTCCTGGCCCAGAACTTCCGCCTGGGCACCGACGCGAAGTGCACCAGCGGGTTCAACCCGTTCACGCAGGTTTCGGTGACGCAGGATTGCATCGACATCATCACCGCCAACATCAAGAACCTGACCACGCTGACGCAGAACCAGGTGGAAGCGAACTTCCAGGGCACGATCTACGAACTTCCGGCCGGGCCGCTGCAGGCAGCGTTCGGTGCCAACTATCGTGACAATTCCTACAGCTTCAATCCGGATGACGGGTTCAGCGGCAATAACGTGAACACCAACCCGATCGGCCTGTTCGTGACCAAGCCGACGGCTGGCATGGTCAAGGTCAAGGAAGTTTACGGCGAACTGCTGGTGCCGGTGCTGAAGGACCTGCCGTTCGTGCAGCGCCTTGACCTGAACGCCGGTTACCGCCTGTCGGATTACAACACCGCCGGCAGCGTTTCGACCTGGAAGATCACCGGCAACTGGGAAGCGACGGATTTCCTGACCTTCCGCGGCGGTTACCAGGTGGCCAACCGTGCGCCGAACGTGGCCGAACTGTTCACCCCGGGCACTTTCTCCACCGTGCAGTGGCCTGATGCCGATCCGTGCTCGACCCAGACCTTCGCCTCTTACGGCAACCTGGCGGCGAACCCGAACCGGCAGAAGGTGATCGACCTGTGCAACAAGCTGCCGGGGATGCCGGCCAACTCGACCCTGGTGAACAGCGTCTTCTTCTCGCCCAACTTCAACCCGATCCAGCCGCTCGGCCGTGACCAGACGGTCGGCAACCTGAACCTGGATCCGGAACAGGCGCGGACGATTACCGCCGGGATGGTGCTGCGGACGCCGGGCATGACCGACTATGGCCGGTTTGCCCTGACGGTCGATTACTACAATATCCGGATCAAGCAGGCGATCGCCCCGGCGACGTCGCAGTACGTGTACCAGGAATGCTTCAACGCCAACGGCGGCAACCCGAATTATGACGTTGCCAACGAGTTTTGCCAGCTGATCCTGCGCCGGCCGAACGATGGCGGCTGGGTGTCCACCACGGCACAGTACCGCAACCTGGGCCTGGTCAGCACCGCCGGCTTCGACGCCACCCTGGACTGGGCGATCCCCGTCCCGGGCATCGGCGGCGATGAAGGCACTTTCGGCATCACCACCAACTTCACCTACCTGCAGAAGTACGACTTCCAGCTGACGGCAACTTCGCCGGTGCTGCACTATGCCAACTCGTCGGGCACGGTGAACGTGCTGACCCCGCCGTTCGGTTCGCAGTTCCGCTGGAAGACCTTCACCACGGCCAGTTACGACTTCGGGCCGGGCTCTATCGCGCTCAGCTGGCGCCACCTGCCCAAGACCCGCAACGTCGCCAAGGTGCTCAGCCCCACGGCCACGCAGCAGGATACCCCGTCCTATGACTGGTTCGGGCTGAATGCGCGGTACGAAGTGGTCGACCAGGTCGAACTGCGTGCGGGTGTCGACAACCTGTTCGACAAGCAGCCGCCGCGGGTTGGCGTGAACACGCAGACCACGGGCCGCGTGGGTGCCTACAACACCGCCAGCGGCCAGACCGATCCGGGCGCTTACGACGTGATCGGCCGTTCGTTCTATGTGGGGGCGACGATCACCTTCTGATCGGCATCGCCAGTTCGGGGGCCGGCCCAGCCGGTCCCCCCAATTCACCCCGCGGCGGCCCCAGGCCACCGCGGGGTTTTTTGCATCAATCTACGCGGCTGCAGCGGAAGGAATTGCCGCGCCCGACCTTGCAGACGAAGCTGCCCAGCGCGCCGCGCTCGACTTCGAAGGCGGTGCCGGGCGACGGGGCGATGCGGAAGGTCTCGCCATCCAGCTGCCGCCACACGGTCGCTTCCGCCGTCGCCACCAACAGCTTGCCGTTGCCGCCGATCCGGGCCGCGGCCACGGTCGTGGTGATCTGGTTTACCTTTGCGGGCGCTGGCGGCGGTGCAGGGCGTACCACTGGGGCTTGAGCGACAGCTGCCGGTGCGGTCGCCGAAACGGGTGCCGATACGGGTGCCGATACAGGTGGCTGCGCGGGCGGTATCGTCTGGGCCGGGGCAGGCGGATCGCTGCGCTGGGTGCGGCCGAAATCGGCCCGCTGCTGCTGCGCCTCGCGCACCGGATCGAGCAAGCCGGCCGCACGCAACACCTGGTC
>JBARAF010000367.1:0-8317 GCA_049791695.1 Croceibacterium sp. | reverse complement strand
CGCAGTCGCCGCGCTGTGACTGGCGCAGCCCCGCCGCACGCCTTGCTGCGGCCGCGTATCGTCGTGCCGTTCGTGCTGATCGCGCTGATCTGGGGCTCCACCTGGCTGGTGATCAAGGACCAGATCGGAACCGTGCCCCCCAGCTGGTCGGTCACCTGGCGATTCGCCCTGGCGGCAATGGGCATGGCGGCGCTCGCCCTGGTACGGCGGGAACGGCTGGTGCTCGACCGGTCCGGCCACCTGATCGCGATTGTCATTGGCCTCACCCAGTTCTGCATGAACTTCAACCTGGTCTACCGCGCGGAACAGTTCGTCACCTCGGGCATCGTCGCGGTGCTGTTCGCCTTACTGATGCTGCCCAATGCGCTGCTCGGGCGGCTGGTGCTGGGCGCACCGGTGACACGGCGGTTCATGGTCGGAACCAGCATCGCCCTGGCGGGAATTGCGCTGATGCTGCTGCATGAAGCGCGAATCGCGGACCTTGGCGGCGATGTCTGGTGGGGCGTCTCCCTCACCGGGATCGCGATCCTGTCCGCTTCCTGCGCCAACGTGATGCAGGCCACCACGGCGGCCCGGCGGCAGCCGATGATTACTCTGCTCGCCTATGCGATGGCCTGGGGCACCCTGTTTGACTTCACCCTCGCCTGGATCACTTCCGGCCCGCCGGTGCTGCCGCTGGATGCGCGGTTCCTCGGCGGGGTGGCGTACCTTGCCATCATCGGCTCGGTGGTGACCTTCCCGATGTATTTCCAGCTGATCCGTGAAATCGGCCCCGGCCGGGCGGCTTATAACGGCGTGGTGGTGCCGGTGGTGGCAATGATCCTGTCGACCCTGTTCGAGGGTTACCGCTGGTCCTGGCTCGCCGCAGCCGGCGGGGCGCTGGCGATGGTCGGACTGGTCGTGGCGCTGAGAGCGCGCAAGCCGATGCGGTAATCGGCGAAGCGCGGCCGCCAGCCCAGCACCCGCTTCGCCTTGCCGTTCGCCACCCGCCGGTTTTCGGCATAGAATGCCCGCGCCATCGGGCTGAGCTGCGCCTGGTCCAAAGTCAGCAGCGGGGGGCAGGGCAGGCCGGTCAGGCGGCAGGCTTCCTCGATCACCAGGTTCTGGCTGCAGGGCAGATCGTCCGCCAGGTTGTAAGCCCCGACGGGGGCGTCAAAACCCCTGACGATGCCGTCAGTTATGTCTGCGACGTGGACCCGGCTGAAAATCTGGTCCGGCAGGTCGATCCGGTGGGCCTTGCCTTCGCGTACGCGTTCCAGTGCGCTGCGGCCGGGGCCGTAAATGCCGGGCAGGCGGAACACCCGCGCGCCGCGTTCCAGCCATTCCGCGTCGGCCAGGCTGCGGGCACTGCGCCGTCCGCCGCCGGTGGGCGCGCTTTCATCCACCCAGGCACCGCCCAGATCGCCATAGACCCCGGTGGAAGACAGGTAGCCCAGCCAGGGATGACCCAGCCAATGGCCGTATCGCTCCAGCACCGGATCGCCGCCAGCAGCGGGCGGGACGGACGAAAGCACGTGGGTGGCCAGCGCCAGCCAATCGCGCACCGCGTCATCGTCCTCGAAAGCGATCTGCCCGTCGCTGCCGGTGGCGATCACCTGCCACCCGCGGGCCTTGGCCGCTGCCGCCACGCGTTTCGCCGAATAGCCGAGGCCGAAGATGAACAGATGGGCCATAAGCTGCACTTGCCGCATTGGCCGCCGGGCGGAAAGCACTTAAAGGTCAGATCATGGACGTAGCTCGCACCCCCTCCACCCCCGACGGCAACCCCCAGATGGCCGACGCCCCGCCGCAACCCGCGCAGCCCGCGCTGATCCGGCGGGAGGACTATGCGCCTTATCCGTGGCTGATCCCCGAGGTGAGCCTGAACTTCGCCCTTGGCCTGGCGCAGACCTGGGTCGAAGCCGCGCTGACGGTGCAGAAAAACGCCCGCGCCGCCACGCCCGACCGGTTCATCCGCCTGAAGGGCGATGGCATCCACCCGGTGGAAGTTAAGCTGGACGGGCAAGTGGTCAACAGCTGGTCGCTCGACAGTGGCGACCTGACGCTGGAACTGCCGGGTGAAAGCCACCTGCTTGAAATCGTGACGGAAATTGATCCGGCTGCCAATTCGCAGCTGATGGGCCTCTATGCCTCCAACGGGATGCTCTGCACCCAGTGCGAGGCGGAAGGGTTCCGCCGGATCACCTTCCACCCTGACCGGCCCGATGTGCTGTCGATCTATCGCGTGCGGATGCAGGGGGAAAAGGCCGCTTTCCCGGTGTTGCTGTCCAACGGCAACTGCGTGGCCAGCGGCGACAATGGCGATGGCACCCATTGGGCGCAGTGGCACGATCCCTGGCCCAAGCCGTCTTACCTGTTCGCGCTGGTGGCGGGCGATCTGGTGGTCAACCGGGACAGCTTCACCACCATGACCGGGCGCAAGGTCGATCTGGGCATCTATGTCCGCGAAGGCGATCTGGAACGGACCGACCATGCGATGGAATCGCTCAAGCACTCGATGCGCTGGGACGAGGAAGTGTTTGGCCGCGAGTACGATCTCGACCTGTTCAACATCGTCGCGGTCAGCGATTTCAACATGGGGGCGATGGAAAACAAGGGCCTCAACGTCTTCAACACGAAGTACGTGCTGGCCGATCCTGACACTGCCACTGACGGTGACTTTGACGCTGTCGAAGGGGTGATCGCCCACGAATATTTCCACAACTGGTCGTGCAACCGGGTGACCTGTCGCGACTGGTTCCAGCTGAGCCTGAAAGAAGGCTTCACCGTGTTGCGCGACCAGATGTTCAGCCAGGACATGGGCAGCGCCCCGGTCAAGCGGATCGAGGACGTGCGGGTGCTGCGCGCGGTCCAGTTCCCGGAAGACAGCGGGCCCCTCGCGCACCCGATCCGGCCGGATTCCTATCGCGAAATCAGCAACTTCTACACCGCCACCGTGTACAACAAGGGGGCGGAGGTGATCCGCATGATGCGCACCCTGGTGGGGCCGGAACGGTTCCGCGCCGGGTGCGACCTCTATTTTGACCGGCATGACGGGCAGGCCGCCACCTGCGAGGATTTCATCACGGCGATCGAAGACGGCGCCGGGGTGGACCTGGCCCGGTTCCGCCTGTGGTATTCGCAGGCCGGCACCCCCCGCGTCAGCGTCAAGCTGGAGCATGATGGCGACACCGCCACCCTCCACCTGCGGCAAGACGTCCCGGCGACCCCCGGCCAGTCCGAAAAGCAGGTGATGCCAGTGCCGTTGCGGCTCGCCCTGTTCGACCGGGCGACCGGGCAGCATCAGGGAGAGCAGCTGTTCGTGCTGGATCAGGAACAGGCCAGCATCAGCTTCCCCGGCTTCGCCCAGCCGCCGGTGCTGTCGATCAACCGCGGCTTTTCCGCCCCGGTGGCAATCGAACGCGCGTCTCCGCCGGAAGACCTGGTGTTCCTGGCCGCGCAGGATGACGATCCTTTCGCCCGCTATGAAGCGATGCAGGAATTGGTGGTTACCCACCTGTGCAGCGCCGTCGGCGGCGGGCTGGATGACGCAGCCCGTGCCTCCGGGCGCGAATCGATTCGCACGGCGATGGCGGCGATCCTGGCCGATTCGGCGCTGGATGACCTGATGCGCGGCGAACTGCTGATCCTGCCGGGTCAGGCCTACCTGTCGGAACAGCTGCTGGTGGCCGATCCGGGCGCGATTTTCCGCGAACGCGAGGCGCTGAAGGCGTTCCTTGGCCAGGCCTTGCAGGAACCGCTGGTGGCAATGCACCAGCGCGCCAGCGCCCTGCCTTATAATCTGTCCGCCGCCGCGCGCGGTGCGCGCAAGTTGAAGACGCAGGCGCTGGTCTACCTCGCGGCCGGGGTGCCGGAGGTGGCGGCGGAAATGGCGGCAGAGCAATACCGCACGGCCACTAACATGACCGACCGGCAAGGTGCACTGATGGTGCTGGCGGGGCTCGAAACGCCCCATCGCGATGCCGCGCTGGCTGATTTTTACCAGCGATATCAGGACAATGCCTTGGTGGTGGACAAGTGGTTCGCGCTGCAGGCGCAATCGCTGCACCCCAAGGTGCTGGACCATGTGCGGGCACTGGCCGGGCACAAGGATTTCACCATCCGCAATCCCAACCGCGTCCGGTCGCTGTTCATGGCTTTCACCGGCGCGCCGCAGGGATTCCACGCGGACAATGGCGCAGGCTATCGCCTGATTGCCGACCTGGTACTGGAACTGGACCCGATCAATCCGCAGACGGCGGCTCGGTTCATCTCCTCGCTTGGCCGGTGGAAACGGACCGAACCGGTCCGCGCCGCACTGATGAAGGCGGAACTGGAACGGATCGCAGCGGCGCCGCACCTCAGCCGCGACACCTTCGAACAGGTCAGCCGCAGCCTTGACTGATCCGGTGGCCAATCCGGTAGAGGTGATCCAGGCTTCCGCGCTGGCGGGGGTGCCGCATGGGTTCCTCGGCCGCCGCTGGGGGATATCGACCGGCGTGGTGGCCGGCCTCGACATGGGCGCGCGGGGGATGGACCCGGCGGAACCGCGGATGGCCCCGGTGCTGGAAAATCGCGCGCGGGGCGTGGCCGCCGTGCTGCCGGGTTCGCGCCTGGTCACCGTGTACCAGGTCCACGGCGCGGCCTGCGTCGTGGCGGGCGACTGGGCCGAGGCGGATCGCCCGCAGGCCGATGCACTGGTCACCGATCAACCGGGGGTGCTGCTCGGCATCCTGACCGCCGATTGCGCGCCGGTGCTGCTGGCGGACTGCGCGGCAGGCGTGGTCGGGGCGGCGCATGCCGGATGGAAGGGTGCTGTCGCCGGTGTCACTGATGCGACAATCGCCGCGATGGAGCAGCTGGGCGCCCGGCGGGATCGGATTGTGGCCGCGATCGGGCCGTGCATCGCGCAGGCCAGTTATGAAGTGGACATTGGCTTTCACGACCGGCTGATCGCGCAAGATGCTGCTAACGCGCAGTTTTTCGCCGCCGGCCGGGCGGGTCATTACCAGTTTGGGCTGGAAGCCTATGTCGCGGCGCGGCTGGTGGCGGCGGGCATTGCCATGGTCGAACCGCTCGGGCTGGATACCTATGCTGACGAAGCGCGCTTCTTCTCGTTCCGCCGCGCCACCCACCGGGCAGAACCCGACTATGGCCGGCAAATTTCGCTGATCGGGCTGCCGGCTTAGGCAACAGCTGTCACCGCAGTGCCACGCAGGCCCAAAATGCCTGTTGGCATGGGCAGCGCGCTCGTCTATCAGCCGCGCCAAGTCGCGCCCCCGGGGGGCTCGTTCCGGTGCGCGGCACGTCGGATTTATCAGGTTTCGCCCGGGCCATTGGCCCAGCGAAACCGGCAGGCAAGGCAAGGTAATGGGAACCACCACAGGCACTGCGGAGCACCAGACGCCGGCAGCCGATGACGGCGTGCGGCGGCGGGACTTCATCAATATTGCGGCGATCGGCGCGGCTGGCGTGGGCGGTATCGCCACGCTGGTACCGCTGGTGAGCCAGATGGCCCCGTCGAAGGACGTGCTGGCCGAAAGCTCGACCGAAATCGACGTCTCGTCGATCCAGCCGGGCCAGGCGATCAAGGCGGTCTTCCGCAAGCAGCCGGTTTTCGTGCGCAACCTGACCCCGGCGGAAATCGCCGAGGCGGACAAGGTTGATGTGTCCAGCCTGCGCGACCCGCAGACGCTGGAAGAACGCACCAAGGTGGGCCATGAAAACTGGCTGATCACCATGGGCGTCTGCACCCACCTCGGTTGCGTGCCGCTCGGCGCCGGCGAAGGTGAAGTGAAGGGTGAATTTGGCGGCTATTTCTGCCCGTGCCACGGTTCGCACTACGACACCGCAGGCCGCATCCGCAAAGGCCCGGCACCTGCCAACCTGCAGGTTCCGGACTATGAATTCACGTCCGATACCGTTGTCCAGATCGGCTGAGGCGAGAGAACAGAACCATGAGCTTCCCCTGGGCCAAGCACTACGAACCCAAGCATCCGCTGATGCAGTACCTGGACGAAAAGCTGCCGCTGCCGCGCTTCGTCTATAACGCCATCGGTGCCGGTTATCCGGTGCCGCGCAACCTGTCGTACTTCTGGAATTTCGGCATTCTTGCCGGGTTCTGCCTGGTGCTGCAGATTGTTACCGGCGTGATCCTGGCGATGCATTATGCGCCGAATGCGCTGGTTGCGTTCAATTCGGTCGAACACATCATGCGCGACGTGAACTGGGGCTGGCTGATGCGCTATGCGCACGCCAACGGCGCCAGCTTCTTCTTCGTGGTGGTCTACATCCACATCTTCCGCGGCTTCTTCTACAGTTCGTACAAGGCCCCGCGTGAAATGATCTGGCTGCTGGGCGTCACCATCTTCCTGCTGATGATGGCCACTGCCTTCATGGGTTACGTGCTGCCGTGGGGCCAGATGAGCTTCTGGGGTGCCAAGGTCATCACCGGCCTGTTCGGCGCGATCCCGGTCGTCGGCGAACCGCTGCAGATCTGGTTGCTGGGCGGCTATGCGCCGGACAACGCCGCGCTGAACCGCTTCTTCAGCTTGCACTTCCTGCTGCCGTTCGTGATCCTGGGTGTCGTCATCCTGCACATCTGGGCGCTGCACATCCCGGGTTCGTCGAACCCGACAGGCGTGGAAGTTAAGACCGAAAGCGATACCGTTCCGTTCCACCCATACTACACGGCCAAGGACGGGTTCGGGCTGGGCGTGTTCCTGCTCGCCTATTTCGCCTTCGTGTTCTTCCTGCCGAACTACCTCGGTCACCCGGACAACTACATTCCGGCGAACCCGCTCTCGACCCCGGCGCACATCGTTCCGGAATGGTATTTCTGGCCGTTCTACGCGATCCTGCGCGCCTTCACGGCCGACATCCTGTTCGTTCCGGCCAAGCTGATCGGCGTGCTGGCGATGTTCGCAGCCATCCTGTGCTGGTTCTTCCTGCCCTGGCTGGACAAGAGCCCGGTCCGCAGCGGCCATTACCGTCCGCTGTTCCGGAAGTTCTTCTGGGTGCTGGTGCTGGACATGCTGGTGCTGTTCTACTGCGGCGGAGCGCCGGCTGAAGAACCGTACGTGATGATCAGCCAGCTCGCGACTGCCTACTACTTCCTGCACTTCCTGGTCATCCTGCCGCTCGTCTCCTCGATCGAACGGCCGGAACCCCTGCCGTTCTCGATCACCGAGGCGGTGCTGGGCCATGATGACAAGGCCGTGCTGGGCGCAAACGCCACGCCTGCGGCCTGAGCGAACGAGACAAGGGAAAGAATAACGCAATGACCCGGATCATTGGCATTCTCGTCGGCTTGGCCTTCACCGTTGCGGTGATGTGGGCTTTCGCGACCGGCGCATATACCGCGGCCACCGAAGGGCTGGGCGAACCGACTGCAGAAAAGGTGTTCCATGAACATCCCAAGCAGGTGCATTTCGCCAGCGACGGCCCGTTCGGCCGGTTCGACCGCCAGCAGCTGCAGCGCGGGTACCAGGTGTACAAGGAAGTGTGCGCAGCCTGTCACTCGATGAAGCTGGTCGCCTTCCGCAACCTGGAAGAACTCGGTTACACCGAAGCGGAAGTGAAAGCTGAAGCCAAGGCCGCCACTGTCCCGGGTCTTGACCCGAACACCGGTGAACCCAACACCCGCCCGGGCCTCGCCACCGACGCTTTCCCGTCGCCTTATGCCAACGACATCGCCGCGCGCGCTGCCAACAACAATGCGCTGCCGCCGGATCTGTCGCTGATCGCCAAGGCGCGGCATGACGGGGCGAACTACGTCTACTCGCTGCTGACGGGCTATACCGAACAGCCAGCGGCACTGCTGAAGCAGTTCCCGGATTCCAAGACCGGCACCGGCCTGTACTACAACCCGTATTTCGCCAACCTCAACATCGCCATGCCGCCGCCGATCCACAGCGATGGCCAGGTGACCTATGCCGATGGCACCAAGGCGACCGTGGACCAGATGGCGAAGGACGTTTCGGCCTTCCTGATCTGGACTGCCGAACCCACGCTGGACAAGCGCAAGCAGACCGGCTGGCCGGTCCTTGGCTTTCTGCTCTTCGCCACCGTGCTCGCCTACCTCGCCAAGCAGCAGGTGTGGGCCGACAAGAAGAAGAAGAAGGCCGCTTGAGTCATAGCCGACAGCAAGGCGGGGCCCTGATGGACCCCGCCGCGCTGAAGGCCCTGGTGCGGACGGTCCCGGATTTCCCTGCAAAGGGGATCCTGTTCCGCGACATCACCACCCTGATTGCCGATGGTCCGGGCCTTTTCGCGACCATCGAACACCTGGCTGCCGTCGCCGCGCCCCTCGCCCCCGCAGCCATTGCCGGGATCGAGG
>JBARAF010000366.1:0-3063 GCA_049791695.1 Croceibacterium sp. | reverse complement strand
ACCGACGCCGCCGCTGTTGCGACCGACGCCGCTGCTGCCGCGACCGACGCTGCCGCGACCCCGGCTGCCGAATAATCGGTTTTCCGATTTCGGGAACGGCCCTCCGCGCTCAGGCGCGGGGGGCCGTTTTCGTTTGAGGGTGCAGGTTTTGGGCCCAGCTTGAACGGGCGGGGTTAACGCGAAGTCACGTAGATGGCGCGCTGGCGGCGCGGCTGCCCAACGCCGCGGTTTGATCAGCCCGCGCGGCGCCCCATCGTGCTGCGGGCAATGCGCCACACCAGCGGCCACAGGCCCGGATGGATCGACTGGCTATAGGTGGATTGCGGCGCCAGTGCCTTGGTCAGCCGCAGATGCGCCTCGTGCAGCGAATGATACGGCAGCGACGGCAGCAGGTGGTGCGTTGCATGGTACCGCAGGCCAACCGGGGCCCACATCGCCGCGATGGTGGACGGCACGTTGACCGAATCCAGGTACTGGGCGGTTACCGTCATGGCCTGGCCGTCATTTTCCCACAAATGGGCCACCAGGGTGCGCAGCTGGTTGAACACCGCCACGCCAGATGCCACCGCCATGGCCACCAGCAACGGTTTCCAGCCCAGCGCCAGCGGGCTCAGCATCAGGGCAATGGCCCAGATCGATGCGCCCACTTCCTGCCACAGGAACCAGCGGCGCAGTTCGCCTTCGGCCGGGCGGCGGCGGAAGCCGGGGTTGATCGACAGCGATGAAAACCGTTCCCACGAAACCCGCCGCAGCGCCGGGACCAGCAGCCCCAGCGGTGCCAGCACGCCCCAGCGGACCAGCAGCGCGATCGGGGCCAGCAGGGCCACCAGGATGAAAGCCGGCAGCGACCACGGCGTCATCAGCGCCAGCGGCAGGTATTCCGGATCTTCCGCAGTGCCATAACGGGTGCGGTTGTGGTGCAGGGTGTGGACCTGTTCATACATCAGGCTGGGCGTCAGCATCGGGATGCCGACCAGCAGGTTCCATGCCGTGCGGAAGCCCGGCAATGCATCGCGGTGCAGGTGGGTGATTTCGTGGATGAACAACAACGCCCGGTACAGCGCCATCATCGCCACGACCCCGCTGGCAAAGGCCAGCCAGGGGTTGGCGATCAGCACGGCCCCGGCGAGCGCCGTATAACCCAGCGCGGCGGATCCGATCATGTCGGGCCAGTAGATGCCGGGCCGGGCGGTGGAAAGATCGCGCGTCAGCTCGGCCGCGGTGCGCAGCATTTCCTTGTCATCTGCGATTTCGGCATGGATCCGCCGCGGCTGCGGCTGCACGCCGGATTCAAAGCTGCTGGTTGCCATCATGCCTGTGTCGCCATCCGAATATAGCCCGCGCGCGATGCGCCGCGGGGCCCCTGGGTATTCCAAAACTGGCCAAAACCGGCATCCCGCCCGCTTGACAAGCTGCGTCCACCACAGTCAGGGCTAACCGATACTGAACGAGGAAACCTGCCCGTGCCGGACCCTGAAATAGAGATCACCCCTGTTTCCGGCAAGCACGCGCTGGATGAATTCATCGATCTTGCTTATCGACTGAATGCGCAAGACCCGAACTGGGTGGCGCCGTTGCGGTCCGAAGTGGTCGAATTGCTGACCCCGGGCAAGAACCCGTTCCACGATCATGCGCGGATGCAGCTGTTCCTGGCCCGGCGCGCCGGGCGCGTGGTGGGCCGCATTTCCGCCCATATCGACGAACTGGCGCTGGCCCAGCCGGTGAAACAGGGCATGGGCCCTGGCACCGGCAACTGGGGCCTGCTGGAAGCGGAGGACGAGGCGACTGCCCGCGCCCTGATCGCGACGGCGGAAGACTGGCTGCGGGGGCAGGGCATGACCCGCGTGCTGGCACCGATCAGCCTGTCGATCTGGGAAGAACCCGGCCTGCTGGTGCTGGGCCACGATCACCCGCCGATGGTGATGATGGGGCACAACCTGCCGCAGTATCAGGCATGGATCGAAGGCGACGGCTATACCACGGCCAAGCGGCTGCTGACGTATGACCTGCACGTGGAAAACGGCTTCCCCGAACTGATCAACCGCATCGTCGCCTCCGGTGAAAAGAATTCGCGCATCAAGGTGCGCCAGGTCGACAAGAGCAAGTTCGACCGGGAAGCCGCGATCATCATCGACATCCTGAACGATGCCTGGTCCGACAACTGGGGCTTCGTGCCGTTTACCGAGGCGGAAAAGGCCTATGCCGGCAAGAAGATGAAGCCGCTGATCCATGAAGGCGCGGTGCAGATCGCAGAACTGGATGGCGAACCGGTGGCCTTCATGATGTCGCTGCCGGACATGAACGAAGTGCTGTTGCCGATGAAGGGCAAGCTGTTCCCGTTCAACTGGATCAAGCTGCTGTGGTGGCTGCGCAAACCGAAACGGGCCAGTTACCGCGTTCCCCTGATGGGGGTGAAAAAGCGCCTGCAATCATCGCGCATGGCCAGCCAGCTGGCTTTCATGATGATCGAATATATCCGCCGCTTTGCCGTGGCTGAACACGATTGTAGCCGCGCGGAAGTGGGCTGGGTGCTGGAAGACAACCAGGGCATGATTGCCATTGCCGACGCGATCCAGAGCAAGGTCAATCGCGAATACCGGATCTACGAAAAACAGCTGTGAGCTGAAAAAAAGGCCTCCGCCCGAATTGGACGAAGGCCTTTGGGATCGTATCACCGGCCGCTTGGACGGGAGGGGGGGTCTCGGCGGGTGACAGGGTAGGAACGGCGCGACCCGGACGCGGTTCCCGTTGCCGATGCAATTTTTTCCTTTAGGGTACCGATCCTTGGCCCGGCAGGCCGGAAAGTTACGGGAACTTTACCGAGTACCGCCCGTTCCTGTCGGGAACGTTCCACTGGGAAGGGGTTTCCATGTCTATCGGTGCCGAAGTCGCCGCGCATATTCCGTTTCTGCGCCGTTATGCCCGCGCTCTCACCGGGTCGCAGCAGACCGGTGATGCATTTGTGAAGGCCACGCTGGAAGCCGCGCTGGCCGACCGTGAGCTGGCCGATTCCCTGCGTGGCGGCCGCGTCCCGCTGTACCGCGCCTTCACGAAAGTCTGGGC
>JBARAF010000365.1:0-8036 GCA_049791695.1 Croceibacterium sp. | reverse complement strand
GCCGATGGGGATGCCGCCGGCACCAGCCACGGCCACCGACGCGCTGCCGGAACTGCGGCTGACGAAGCTGGCGCCATCGACCCCGAATTCCTTGACCAACCCGGTCAGGAAGCTGCCGTCGAGGTAGCGGACAACGATATGGACATATTCGGATCCCGCCGCCTGCGGGATATTGCCGGTTTCGGAAACGACCGGCTTGACGCTGACGATAGCCGGCCGCCCGGCAACCACCATCCGGTCAAGCGCACCCACTGTCAGGCTGGCGCTGCCTTCGGGCGCGACGTAGCCGCCACGCAACTTGCCGCGCAATTGGCGAACCAGGGGGCGGATGGGCGATGCAACCTTGGCAAAGCTGGCCGATGGCACCCGTGTCCCGGCGTGCATGGCATAGACCGGCTCACCCTGCGGGCTCAGGATATAGACCTCGTCATGCCCGTAATGGGTGAAGAACCAGATGCCGAGATTGTTGTCGATCCAGTCCAGATCAAGCGGCCGCTGGCGCAGGCGCACCACGGCATCGTCCCACAGGGTGGACCCCTCCTGATCGTTGACGATCGCCGCTTCGCTTTGTTCGACAGCGACATTCACCAGATGCTTCTGCCGATCCAGCGCCAGTCCATCGGACCGGCGCGTCGACAGGTGCAGGAAAGAACCGAGGATCAGGGCCAGGATGCCCATCGCCGCCAAAGTAGGCGCGACGACATACCGCCAAAGCTTGCCAAACCTGTCCAACATGTGCGCGACCGTCCCTTTGTGGGATCGTGGGTCGCATGATCAGGCTTAAGCTGCGGATTGCCGGCGCTAGGGGGAAACCCCTATCGCTTGGCCAGCACCAGGGCCGATCCCACCAGCACCACGCCGACCATGTCCAGCGGAGTCAGCACCTCGCCAAAAGACAGATACCCTGCCAGCGCCGCCACCGCCGGCTGGCACAGCAGGGCAATGCCGATCACCAGCGGCGGGAAATGCCGCAGGGCATAGACCAGCAGCCCCTGGCCGAAGATCTGGCTGCTGAGCATCAGGCCCACGATCGGCAACCAGTTGTCCGGCCACACCCCCTCGCCCATCACCAGTGCCAGCGCGAGCAGCACCGGGGCGCTGGCGATGCACGACCATGTCAGCAGCGCCCAGCCGCCCAGCGACTTGCGCGCATCCTGCAGGATCAGCAGGTACCCGGCGTAAAGCACCCCAGCGCCGAGGCAGAACAGGTCACCCAGCAGGGTGCGCGGGGAAACTTCCAGCGACCGGCCAAGCAGGATCGCTCCACCCCCGAAAGCCGCCGCCAGCGCCAGCCATTCCATCCCGCGCGGACCGCGCCGCCAGGCGATGAAGCCCCAGACCATCAGGATCAGGCTGCCGCCATTGCCGAACAGGGTGGCATTGGTCAGCGTGGTCATGCCGATGCCGGTGTGCCAGCTGGCCACGTCCAGCCCGAACAGCACCCCGCCCGTCAGGACCGCCAGCAAGGCCTTGTTCGGAATGCCGGTCAAGGGCTGGCGATTGGCCCGCGCCAGCAAGGCCAGCAGCGGGATCGCCAGCGCCACGCGCCAGAAGCCGGCCGAAATCGGCCCGCTGTCGGCATAACGGACAAACCACGGCCCCATCGCCAACGCGGCATTCCCCGCGATCAGGGCAAGCAGCGGGAGGACCGCAGAGTGGGACCGGGATTCTGTTTCGCGCGTAACCATCCCGCCCCCTCTAGCGCCGCGCCGCCGCTTGCCTATAGGAAATGACCCAGCACAATCCCGAAAAGGCTTTCACCATGACGCTGCGTTCCTGGCTATTCGTTCCCGGCGACAGCGAAGCCAAGCTGGCCAAGGTCGCCACCAGTGGCGCCGATGTGGTGATCGTCGATCTGGAGGACGCCGTGGCACCGGGCGCGAAAGCGCATGCGCGGGTGCTGGCGCGGGACTGGTTGTCCGCCCACCGGCCCAAGGTACTGTCCGGCAACGGCTTTGCCCGCTGGGTGCGGATCAACGCGCTGGATACGCCGCTGTGGCGCGAAGACCTGGCCATGGCCATGGCCGGGGCGCCTGACGGGGTGATGGTGCCCAAGGCCGCCGGGCCGGAGCAGTTGCAATCGCTGGCTGGCGAACTGTACGAACATGAACAACGGCACGGCATCGCCAACGGCAGTACGCGCATCCTGCCGCTGGTCAGCGAAACGGCCGCCGCCGCACTGGTCATCGCCGCCTATGCCACCGCGCCCATCCCCCGGCTGGCTGGCCTGACCTGGGGAGCGGAGGACCTTTCCGCAGCCCTTGGCGCCAGTCGCAAGCGCGATGCGCGCGGGGTTTGGACCGATACCTTCCGCATGGTCCGCGCCACCGTGCTGCTGGCCGCCCATGCGCGCGGCGTGGCGGCGGTGGACACACTGCACGCCGATTTCCGCGATCTCGACGGGCTGAAAAAAGTGGCCGAAGCGAGCCATGCCGATGGTTTTTCCGGGATGCTGGCGATCCACCCGGCGCAAGTGCCGATCATCAACGCCGCCTTTTCCCCCAATGCGGAAGCGATTGCGGAGGCGCAGGCGATTGTCGAAGCCTTCGCCGCCAATCCCGGCGCGGGCGCGCTGCAACTGGACGGGCGCATGATCGACCAGCCGCACCTGGTACAGGCGCGAAAATTGCTGGAAAGCCTGCGCTAGGCTCCTTCCCGCTTCCGGGGGAAAACTACTCCGCCGCCGCCTCTGTCGCGGCTGGCGCAGGGGTTTCGTCGGCAGCCTCTTCGCTTGCCGCTTCGCTGGGTGCGGCAGAGCCATTGGCAACCGGGGACGCCTTGTCTGGTTCCGGGGCCATCATCGGCGGCTGCGAGGTGATCGTATCCACCGGCAACATGTCATCGCTGGTCGATCCCGGCAGGATCTGCCCGCTGGTCGCGCCAGCGGCTTGCTCCGGCTTGTCTCCACAGGCAGCCAATACCGCGATGGGCAGCGCGATGGGCAGCGCAATCAGGAAACGTCGGTCGAACAAGCTGGTCTCTCCGCGGCGGACAGTTTTGCCAGGAAATCCCCGGCGCGGGCCTGCAATGCCTCATCCCACTCCTGCGGTGCAACCGAAATGCCCAGCCGGGCCAGGCTGGTGACGCCATATTCGGCAATCCCGCAGGGGACGATCCCGCCGAAATGGGTCAGGTCCGGGTCCAGGTTGACGGCAAAGCCGTGCATCGTCACCCAGCGGCGGATGCGCACGCCGATGGCGCCGATCTTCGCCTCGCGCCCGTCGATGTCCCGGGTCCAGATGCCGACCCGTTCGGGCACGGACCAGCTTTCCACCCCGAAATCGCCCAGCGTGGCAATCGCCCATTGTTCCAGCCCGTGGACGAAACAGCGCACGTCACGCCCGCGCTGTTGGAGGTTCAGCAGCACATAGGCGATCCGTTGCCCCGGCCCATGATAAGTATAGCGCCCGCCCCGCCCGGTTTCGACCACGTCAAACCGCGGATCGAGCATTTCGGCCACGTCCGCACTGGTCCCGGCGGTGTAGACCGGCGGATGTTCCAGCAGCCAGATCAGTTCGCGCGCGTTGCCTGCGGCAATTGCCAGGTTGCGCGCCTCCTGCTCGGCCAAAGCCTCGCGGTAGGGGACCTGCTCAGGCGAGACCCGCCATTCGATGTTGCCGTGCGTTTCCATCCGTTGCGTTTGCCTGCAACCTGCAAACGCGCTTATCAAGGGCAATTGCGAATGTTCAGGGGGAATAAACGATGAAGTTCAGCATGAGTGCCGCGTGGAACGAGGCGATGGCCATGTTCAGCGCCAACCGGGAAGTGCTGCTGATCGTGGCCGGCATCTTCTTTTTCCTGCCCACCGTGCTGACTGCGCTGGTGATGCCCAATTTCCAGGAACAGATGCTCGCCAACCCGGAAGCCTTCCAGGAGGAAATGGTGGCGATGTATGCCAGCTGGGGCTGGCTGTTCTTCCTGATGATGCTGGTTCAGATCGTCGGTTACCTGGCGATGCTGGCTCTGCTGCGCGATCACAACCGGCCGACCGTCGGCGAAGCGATCAAGTCCGGCATCGCCGGGCTGCTGCCCGCGATTGGCACTTACCTGCTGATGACCATTGGCCTGGGCCTGGTCTTCGCCCTGCTGATCGGCACGGTCATTGCCATCGACGTGACGGCTCTGACCGTCCTCGTCGGCGTCTTGTGCGTCGTCCTGTTCGTGTATCTGGCGGTGAAATTCTCGCTGTCCGCCCCGGTGATCGCGCTCGACAAGATCGGCAATCCGATCAAGGTGCTGGCCCGCAGCTGGGCCCTGACCAAGGGCAATTCGTTCCGCATCTTCCTGTTCTACGTGCTGATTTTCATCTGTTACGTGGTAATTTCGATGGTCATCGGCATCCCGCTCGGCCTGCTGGTCGTGGCAACGGGCACGACGGTGGGGCTGTTCATCAGCGCGGTTGTGTCCGGCGCGCTGAGCGCGGTGGTTACGTCGCTGTTCGTCGCGGTGCTGGCCGCCGTCCACCGGCAGCTGTCTGGCCCTTCGGCGGAATCAGTCAGCGACGTATTTGAATGAGATGCAAGGCGCGGGGCTGCGGTCCCGCGCCGTATTCAGGCCGGGGGCGGCGCGATTGGCCGGCCACCCCGGGCTGAATTTTCAGTCCTTCCAGGCCCAGCCGAGCAGGCAGGGCGGGATATTCGCCCAAACGAAGCCGGTATCCACCCGCGGGAAATAGCGCGCGGAATAATCGCGGGCGACGGTGCTGAACTGATAAGTCAGGAACGCCCCGCCCTGACGGACCACGCGGTACGTGGCAGAGGCGATGGCCGGGCCGACGCCTTCCGGCAAGGTCGAGAACGGCAGGCCGGACAGCACGTAGTCCGCCTGTTCGTGGCCAATTGACTTGACGATTTCCTCCACATCGGCGGCAGAGCCAAGCACGGCGTGGAAGCGGCTGTCGGTGATGGTCTTGCGCAGATAGTCGATGAACAGCGGATTGGTGTCGATCACCAGCAGTTCGCCATCGCGCGGCAAGCGGTCGAGCACCGGCTGGCAGAAGGTGCCAACGCCGGGGCCATATTCGACGAACAGCTTGCAGTTCGGCCAGTCGACGCGGCTCAGCATCTTGTTGATCGTCGCCCGCGAAGAAGGGATGATCGACCCCACCATGCGCGGATGTTCAATGAAGCCGCGCAGGAACACGCCGGCGGGGCCGAACGCGCGGCCCATGCGCTTCATCAGCCCGGAGCGGGTCCGCTCCCCGGCCAGTTCGCTGCCATTCATGCTGTGGACGTATCCCTTCCATTCGCGCGGGCACTGACGTGCGTAACCCGCAGGGTGACTGTGAGGTGGCAAATATGGCCGTGGAATGCAAGCATCCCGCCCAACCGGGTCAGAGGATTTCCTCCACCCGGTCCATCGGGCGGCACAGGCGCACGCCCTTTTCCGTCTCCACCAGCGGGCGGTTGATCAGGATCGGATCGGCCGCCATCGCATCCAGCACCGCGTCGGCAGAAGCTTCCGGCAAGCCGCGTTCCTGCGCATCTGTGCCCATCAGGCGCAGGCCTTCATTCGGTGTCATCCCGGCATCAGCATAAAGCTGGGCGAGCTTGGCGCGGGAAGGCGGGTCTTTCAGGTATTCGACCACGGTCAGGTCGATCCCCGGCCGTTCCTGCAACAGCGCCAGCGTGTTGCGCGACGTGCCGCATTTCGGGTTATGCCAGATGGTTGCCTTCATGGTCTTCTCCTTCAATCCTGCATCCGCATAGCCGGGACGGCAGCGGCGGCATCGGCCGCGTCGATCCCCGGCGCGGGGGCCGCACTGATCCGTTCCGCCCGTCGCGCCACGCGCCCGGCCCGCTGGATCGCCCGCACCAGCCGGGGATAGACCCCGCAGCGGCACAGGTTGGGCACAGCGGCCTTGATGTCATCTTCGCTGGGATCGGCGTTGACCGCCAGCAGGGCCGCCGCGCTCATCACGATGCCCGGCGTGCAGAACCCGCACTGGATCGCCTGTTCGGCCACCAGCGCCTGCTGCACCGGGTGACTGCGATCCCGGCTGAGCCCTTCGATGGTGGTGATGAACCGCCCTTCGGCCTCCGCCAGGGTGATCAGGCAACTGCGCAGTGCCGCGCCATCGACCAGCACCATGCAGGCCCCGCAGTCACCCGCACCGCAGCCATATTTGGTGCCGGTCAGGTTCGCCGCATCGCGCAGCGCCCACAGCACCGGGGTCTGCGGATCCATGTCGAACCGCGTCGGGCGGCCGTTGACGGTCATGTCGGTCATGGCGAAAGGCTCAGTCGCGCCAGCTCTTGTCGATGGTGTCCAGCTTGCGCACCCAGGCCTCGAAATCGGCCTTGCCGAATTCCTTCAGCGCCACCTGGTCGCGGTCGCGCTGGTGGACGTTGATCACATCGGGGGAAACGTGGATCGGCTTGCCCAGGGCGCAGGTCTTGACCTGGATCTCGCAGGCGCGCTGGAGCATGTAATAGAGGAAGAACATTTCATACAACGTCGATCCCAGCACCACCGGCCCGTGGTTGCGCAGCATCAGCACCTGGTTCTGCCCCAGGTTTTCCAGCAGCCGCGGTCCTTCTTCGGCGCGCACGGTGATGCCTTCGAAATCATGGTAGCCGACCTGCCCGGCAAAGAAGCAGGCGTAGAAATTGGTCGGGGTCAGCCCGTCTGCGCTGGAACAGACCGCCATCGTATCCGGCGTATGGGTGTGGACGATGGCATGGGCCCAGTCGACCGCGCCGTGAAACAGGCCGTGCTGGGTGAAACCGGCCTTGTTGACCGGGTACGGGCTGCTGCACAGCTTGTTGCCCTGGCTGTCGATCTTCACCAGGTTGCTGGCGGTCACTTCCGACCACAGCAGGCCATAAGGGTTGATCAGGAACGATTCTTCGCCCGGCACCCGCAGGGTGATGTGGTTATAGATCGATTCCGACCAGCCCATCATGTCGAAGATGCGATAGCAGGCGGCGAGTTCCTGCCGCGCGGTCCATTCCGCATCGCTGCACTGCTGGTTCGGCCTCAACTGCGTTGCCATCGGTAATTCTCCCTTTCCCGGGCGCGCTCTAGCACGCCGCAATTGACTTTGCAGCGCCGATTGGCGAGCCATGCGGAAAGGACCGGCGCGAATGGCCGGCGGGAGAGTTTCGGGATGACTGAATTGCTTGGCTATGGCCAGCCGATGGGCGGCATTGCACAGACCGCGTTCGTGGTGCCCGATCTGATGGCGGCGGTGGACCGCTGGGTGAACGACATGAAGGCGGGGCCGTTTCACATCCTGCCCAATTTCCTGGTACCAGGGCAGACCTATCGCGGCGAGGAAAGCCGGGCCGACATCACCATCGCCATGGGTTTTGCCGGGCATATGCTGATCGAACTGATCCAGCCGCTGGACGATCATCCCAGCGTGTACCGCGAAACGATCCAGAAGCGCGGCTATGGCTTCCACCACTTCGGCATGGCCTGCGCCGATGTCGATGCCGACAGCCTGGCCTATCAGGCGCGCGGTTACCACGAGGCGTTCCGCGCCAGCGTGCCGACCGGCGGCGAAGTGGTCTATCTCGACAATGGCACCGGGGCTGACTGGGGGTTCCTGGAACTGCTGCCGGTGACGCCGGGGATGGACGAAACCTTCACCCGGTTCTGGCGCGCATCGCAGGACTGGGACGGCAAGGATCCGGTCCGGCCATTCATGTAAGCTGACAAGAAAACAATAGGGTCGCACCCGCCGCGAAAACGCGGGGCGATGGGGAGAATACAGCAATGCAGCCGACCGCCAGCGTCCAGGGTAACTGGATGAAGAATTCGCCGGGGTACCAGTTCCTGCTGGTGTTCCTGCTAAGCCTGAATTTCGGGATCGTGTTCTTCGACCGGCAGGCGCTCAATGCGCTGATGCCGTTTGTGCAGCCGGAACTGCAATTGTCCGACACGCAGATTGGCCTTCTGGCTGGCGGTCTGTCGTTCAGCTGGGCCATCGCCGCCTTCTTCGTTGGCAAGCTGTCCGACACGCTGGGCAAGCGCAAGCTGCTGCTGATCGCCTCCACCGTGGCCTTTTCGCTCTGTTCGTTCCTGTCGGGCAT
>JBARAF010000364.1:0-5536 GCA_049791695.1 Croceibacterium sp. | reverse complement strand
TGGGGGGATGACCGGTTCCTGTCGTTCCTGCCGCTCAGCCATGCGCTGGAACACACTGCCGGGCTGTTCCTGCCGGTGGCGCTGGGGGCGGACATCTGGTTTGCCGAAGGGTTGGACAAGCTGTCTTCCAACCTGGTGGAAGCGCGCCCGACTTTCATGATCGTGGTCCCCCGCCTGTTTGAAATCCTGCGCGAAAAGATCATCAAGCAGGTCGAAAAACAGGGCGGAGCTGCCGCCTTCCTGCTGGAAAAGGCCATTGCCCTGGGCGAACGGCAGCTTTCCGGCGAACGCCGCCTGCGCGACCGGCCACTGGAATGGCTGCTGGACGTTACCCTGCGCCCGAAGATCAAGGAACGCTTCGGCGGTCGGATCAAGGCGCTGGTTTCCGGCGGCGCGCCGCTCAATCCCGAAGTCGGCGGGTTTTTCCAGGCGATGGGGCTGGTGATGCTGCAAGGCTATGGCCAGACGGAAACCGCCCCGGTGGTCAGCTGCAATTACCCCAGCGCGGGCATCCGCCTGCACACCGTCGGCCCGCCGCTGACCGGGGTGGAAGTGCGGATTGCCGATGACGGCGAAATCCTGGTGCGCGGCGAACAGGTGATGAAGGGTTACTGGCGCAACCCCGCCGATACCGCGAAAGCCATCGTCGATGGTTGGCTGCACACCGGCGACATCGGCCATTTCGACCCGGGCGGGCGGATCGTCATCACCGACCGCAAGAAGGACATCGTGGTCAACGACAAGGGCGACAACATCGCCCCGCAGAAGCTGGAAGGGATGCTGACCCTGCAGCCCGAAATCGCCCAGGCGATGGTCGCCGGTGACCGGCGGCCGCACATGGTGGCGCTGCTGGTGCCCGATGCCGACTGGGTGGCCGAATGGTCCAGGGCGAACCTTGGCAGCAAGCTGGACCTGGCCCAGGTGCGCGATGAACCCGGTTTCCGGGCCGCGTTAAAGGCGGCGGTGGACCGCACCAACGCCGATCTTTCGGTCATCGAGAAGGTCCGCAAATTCGCCCTGGCCGATGAAGCTTTCACCACGGCCAACAGTGAAATGACCCCGACGATGAAAATCCGTCGCCACCAGATCCGCGCCCGCTATGGCGAGCGGCTAGACGCGCTTTACAAGAACTGAGGCAACGTCACGGGACGATGGTGGTGAACAGCCAGGTGGCGAAGATCACCAGGTGGATCACCCCGTGGACCACTGTCGTGCGGCCCGTGCCCAAGGTCAGCGTTGCGACCAGCACCGTCAGCAGCAACAGCACGGTGGAGCGCATTTCCAGCCCCAGTTTCAGTTCCAGCCCCATGAACAGCGCCGCCACCGCCACTGCCGGGATGGTCAGGCCGATGGTGGCCAGCGCCGAGCCGATGGCGAGGTTGAGGCTGGTCTGCACCCGGTTCGCCCGCGCGGCGCGCAAGGCGGCAAAGCCTTCCGGCGCCAGCACCAGCGCGGCAATGATGATGCCCACCAGCGCCTGCGGGGCCCGCATCGCCACCACCGCCGCCTCGATCGTTGGGGACAGGGTCTTGGCCAGCAGCACCACGGCGACCAGCGCCACCACCAGCACGCCGCTGGCTGCCAGCGCGCGGGATGTGGACACGGGCTCCGCATGTTCGTGATCTTCCTCCAGCCCGTGGAGGAAGTATTCCCGGTGGCGGATCGTCTGGGCGATCACGAAAGTGGCGTAAACCACCAGCGAGATAACCGCCACGAACACCAGTTGGGATGAAGTGTAGAACGGCCCGCCTTCGCTGACGGTGTAATTCGGCAGGATCAGGGTCAGCACCGAAAGCGTCGCCAGCATCGCCAGACCAACGCTGACGCCGGACTTGTTGTAACTTTGTTCGACATGCCGCCCGCCGCCGGCCAGCAGGCAGATGCCGACAATGGCGTTGATGGTAATCATGATCGCCGCAATCAGGGTGTCACGCGCCAGGGTCTGCGCCTGTCCGGTGTCGCTGAGCATGATCGACACGATCAGCGAGGTTTCGATCACCGTCACCGCCAGGGCCAGCACCAGCGTGCCGAACGGTTCCCCCAGATAATGGGCCAGCACTTCGGCATGATAGACGGCCGCGACAATTGCCCCGCCCAGCAAGATGGACAGCAGCGCAGCCAGGGCGATGCCATCCGGTTGGCCGAGCGCCAGCCCCGCTAGGGCAAGGACCGGCAGCACGATCGACCAGGTGGCCAGCCCATAGCGAGGAAATTGGTCCTGCGCCGGGGGCGCTGCTGCTGCTTGGGAATCTGGCATTGCCCCAACATAGGGACAGCTGCCGCAGGGCCAACGCCTTATCGCGCCAGCCGCGCCAATCAGGCCGCTTCGGCTTCGATCTGTTCGGGGAAGAAGCTGGGTTCGCGCACCGACCAGGCAGGGGCAGTGGCCGCCGCTTCGCTCAGTGATTGCAGCAACACCTTGCGCTGTTCCGGGCGGATTTGCGGCAGAGCCGCCGCGCCGCAGAAGGCCGAGGGCAGCCAGGGCCGCACCGCTGCACCCAGCAGGCGTTCGTACAGGAAGCGATAGGCGGAAAAGCTGGCCAGATGTTCCAGCCCCAGGTCCAGCGCGCTGATCCGGACCAGGGTCCCCAGAAACAGATCATTGCCGGTCAGGGCCGCCGGATCGGGAATGGTCCCGCGCAACAGCCGCAGTTCCCGATAGGCCTGGTATTGCCCACGGATCGCTGCCGTATCGCCCGGTTCACGGCCCCAGCGCTGGAAGGCGTCGGCCCGGTCCAGCGCAATGTCGAGGCTGCGTTCGATGAAACGCTGTTCGTCCGCGCCAAAGCTGGCGAATTCCCGCAGTTCGGCAATGGTCAGCGATGCGGTGCCAGATAGGGACATGGGACAAGGCGCTCCGTTCTTAAGGAGGCCGGTATGCCGTGCACTTGGTTAGTAGCTGGTAAACACTGCCCGGAAATCGCCCGCTCCGGGATTCTTCAGATCATCCCTGCAAGGGGGCTGGAAGGATCAGCATAACGCCGCGTGGCCATGCGCCCGGACAGATAGGCAAGCCGCCCTGCTTCCACCGCCAGCTTCATCGCCCGCGCCATGCGCAACGGGTCTTTCGCTTCGGCGATGGCGGTGTTCATCAGCACCCCGTCGCAGCCCAGTTCCATCGCCACCGCCGCATCGCTGGCAGTACCGACCCCGGCATCCACCAGCACCGGCACGCTGGCACCTTCCACGATCAGGCGGATGGTGACCCGGTTCTGGATCCCGAGGCCGGAGCCGATCGGCGCGCCCAGCGGCATCACCGCGACTGCGCCCGCACTTTCCAGCTGCTTCGCGGCAATCGGATCATCGGTGCAATAGACCATTGGCAGGAAGCCTTCCCTGGCCAGCACTTCGGTCGCCTTCAGGGTTTCGCGCATATCCGGATACAGCGTGCGCGCTTCGCCCAGCACCTCCAGCTTCACCAGATCCCAGCCGCCCGCTTCGCGCGCCAGGCGCAGGGTGCGGATGGCATCATCGGCGGTGAAACAACCGGCGGTGTTGGGCAGGTACGTGATTTTGGCCGGATCGATGTAATCGGTCAGCACCGGCTGGCTGGGGTCCGATACGTTGACCCGCCGCACCGCCACGGTGACGATTTCCGCCCCTGCGGCTTCAACGGCCGCAGCGTTCTGGGCGAAATCCCGGTACTTGCCGGTCCCGACGATCAGCCGCGAACGGAACGTGCGCCCGGCCACGGTCCAGGTGTCGTCATGCCCTGCCGGATGATCGCCGCCGCCCACGAAATGGACGATTTCCAGCACGTCGCCTTCAGCCAGCGGCACTTGTTCCAGCGTCGAGCGGGGGGCGATTTCGCCGTTGTGTTCCACTGCCACCTTTTCCGGTTTCAGGCCCAGTTCGCGCACCAGCGCGGCAATGGTCGGGGCATCGGAACGGCGAATGTCGCCGTTGACGGTCAGTGTGCGGGTGTCTGCCATGATGCCATGCGAGATAGCGCCTGTGGCGGCACAGGCAAGGGCAGCGCTATCAGACCCGGCAACCATGGCGGATGTTGAGGTAATGCCCGACGGAAACCAGCGCCACGCCAATTACGGTCAGCACCGCTTCTTCAATCCCGTGTTCAACCGCCAGGGCCCCGCCCATGAAGCTGAGCCCGGTCATCGCCACCACGAACGGTGCGCGGCGGCGATGGCGGATCGCGCCGATGCCGATGGCCGTGCCCGCAATCAGCGTTGCCAGCAGCAGGCCCACGCGGTGAATCGCCGGCTCGAGCAGCACGCCGCCGCCCAGGCCCAACCCGGCCACCAGCACGATCGACAGCACGCAATGCACGGCACACAGCCCGGAAAGGAACATTCCGGCCCGGTCCAGCCGATCGCGAATCCAGAGTGGGGAGCGGTCCATCGCCAAGCCATCTATGTAACGCTGTAACATTTCGCAAGGCCAAGTCCCGGAAATGCGACCGAACGCTTGCGCTTTGCGTGGAGCGGGCGCAGAGAATCCGCCCTATGGTCGCAGGTGCTGCTCAGGTCGCCGGGCATTCCGCTCCGGCTCTTCGCCCGGTGCCGGGTTCGTCGTCCGGTTCGTCTTCCGATTCAGGTCGCCCCGCCGCACTGGCGCGCTGGCTGCTGGTGGTGGCGGCTCTGGTGGTGCTGATGGTGGCGGTCGGCGGCATTACCCGGCTGACCGAATCCGGTCTGTCGATCACCCAGTGGAAGCCGGTCACCGGTGCCTTGCCACCACTGACCGAAGCACAATGGCAGGCCGAATTCGAAGGCTACAAGCAGATTGGCGAATATCGCCAGATTAACGGCCCGGCCGGCATGACCTTGGCCGATTACAAGTTCATCTTCTTCTGGGAATGGTTCCACCGCCTGCTGGGCCGGGTAATCGGTTTGGCCTTTGCCCTGCCGCTGGCCTGGTACTGGCTGCGCAAGGCAATTCCCGCCGGATACAAGCCGCGACTGCTGGCCTTGCTGGCGCTGGGCGGGCTGCAGGGGGTGTTCGGCTGGTACATGGTCCGGTCAGGCCTGTCGGCACAGATGACCGACGTCAGCCATTTCTGGCTCTCGATCCACTTGTTGACCGCGTTGTTCACCCTGGCCGGGCTGGTCTGGACCGCGCTGGACCTGCTGGCGCTGAACCGCGATCCGGATGCCCGCCCCGCACGGCTGACCGGGCTGGGCGCGCTGGCGGGTGTGACACTGTTCATCCAGCTGCTGCTGGGCGCCTGGGTCGCCGGGCTGAATGCCGGGCTGGCTTCCGATACCTGGCCGCTGATGCAGGACAAGCTGGTGCCCGATGCCGACTGGTCGAAAGGCGCTGGCTGGGCTTTCACCCACGATCCGTTCCTGCTGCATTTCCTGCATCGCTGGTGGGCCTGGCTGGTGGTGGCCGTGCTGGTGGTGCTGGCCCGGGCGGTAAAGCGCGCCGGGGTGCGGCGGGCATCGGTAGCCATCCATTCCGCATTTGGCACCCAGGTGATCCTGGGCATTGCCACGGTGATGACCGGCGTCGCCCTGTGGCTGGCCGTGCTGCACCAGCTGGTTGGCGCCCTGCTGGTGGCGGCAACGGCCTGGGG
>JBARAF010000363.1:0-9380 GCA_049791695.1 Croceibacterium sp. | reverse complement strand
GCCGGGAAATTACTGACCCGAAGCTGGCGGCAACCGGTTTGCCACCAGCCACAGGCGAATCGCCCCGGCCAGCCCCGTAGGCTGGTCGGCGGCGATCCGTTCTGCATCAATCCGCGCCACCAGCGCGTTCAGCGGCAGGCCGTGATCCTGTGCCGCTTCACGCAACAGGTCCCAGAACAGCGGCTCAAGGCTGATCGACGTCTTGTGGCCGGCAATTTCGACCGATCGCTTGACCGGCGGATGATAGATGCCAGCCACGCTGACCGTCAGTACATATGCTGGCCACCGTTGATCGACATGGTCGATCCGGTGACGAAGCCGGCCTGATCGGAAGCGAGGAAGGCCACCCCACGGGCGATTTCACTCGCCTGGCCCAGCCGTCCGACCGGAATCTTAGCGACGATCTTTTCCAGCACGTTTTCCGGCACGGCAGCGACCATGTCGGTATCGATGTAGCCCGGCGCGATCGCGTTGACGGTGATGCCGAAGCGCGCACCTTCCTGAGCCAACGCTTTGGTGAAGCCGTGAATGCCGCTTTTCGCCGCGGCATAGTTGACCTGGCCGTACTGCCCTGCCTGGCCGTTGATCGAACCGATGTTGACGATGCGGCCCCAGCCGCGATCCTTCATCCCCGGGAACGTGGCCTTGGCCATGTTGAAGCACCCGCCCAGGTTGATCCGCAGTACGTCATTCCAGTCATCGAAACTCATTCGCAGCAGGGTGCCGTCGCGGGTAATCCCGGCGTTGTTCACCACCACGTCGATCGGGCCGACTTCTGCCGCCACGCGGGCGCATCCGGCCAGCGTCTCCTCGTGCTCGCCCACGTCCCATTTGTAGGCGGGGATCCCGGTTTCTTCGGTAAAGGCGCGCGCCTTCTCCTCGTTGCCGGCATAATTGGCCACCACCGTCAGCCCGTCAGCCTGCAACGCTTCGCAGATCGCCCGGCCAATGCCACGGGTTCCGCCGGTAACAATTGCAACACGCGCCATCTGGTAATCCTCCACCATATTTATCCGATCCTGATCTTAGGCCAGCCGATCCACTGCGCAAGAAAAACCCCGCCGAAGCGGGGTTTTGGGTAATTTTTGTGCTGTCCACAGGGTCAGAAGCGGAATTGCGTTCCAACATAGACCGCCTGGCTGTCCTGCCGGGTCGGATCGGCCAGCGGGGCCAACCGGTCGCGTTCCTGGGAATAGCGAACACCGGCGGTAACATCGAGGTTGCGGGTCAGGCGATAGCTGCCGCCCACGTCCACGCGCTGGTCGCTGCGCGAATCCATGGTGCGCGGGGCGCTGCCGGTCTTGGCTTCTTCCTCCAGCGCGAAACGCGGGGTGAAGCGGCTGGCATCCGGCCGGGCGCCGGGGCTTGGCTTGAAATCGGCCAGGTTGGGAATCGCCACGTCGCTGATCACCGGAGCAAGTGCTGCCGCCGGAGTACGGACGAAGCCCTGATAACCACGGGCAATGCCCAGGTTGTAACGCGACGGGGCAATGCGGATCGCCGGATCCCCTGCCAGCTGGTCCTGCGCGGGTTGCATCGCGCCGCGAACCGAAAGGGCACGGGCAGCGCGGGCATCAACCCGTACCGCTACGGTAACCGAACGGCCACTGCGGAGGCTGGCATCAGCCGGGGTGAAACGCAGCATCCGCCCCGCACTCTGGCCGGAAGCCATCCGCGCCAGGCGCGCATTGACGCCTGCCGGAGTAAAACTGACCAGAGCACTGGAACCGTCGATCACGCCGAGGGCAAGGCCAGCCGTGGGAAGCGAGCCAAGCGCCAGACCACCAGCGGCAAGGGATGCCACCAGACGGAACCTGCGCGATGCTGCAAACTTCTTCACTGCAAAATGCCTCAAATAAAAAGCGGATCACACTCCCTGCCGGAAAAACCGTGATCCCTGGCTGAACGCCGCATTTGCGGTCTATCCATGGCGGGCGATTCCCTCGACAACGAAGATGTATGCCATGCGACCCGCAAATGACAGCATGAAGAATCCGCATTTTTGCGGGGTGTTGCACAGGATCAACAGGGCGCTGTAGGATCGGGCCGGGTTAAGCCGCCATTCACGGCTGCGGCGGCTAGCTGAACCTGCCCTTGTACGCCACCTTGCCGCCCGCGCCGCGACGGCTATAGAGGCGATGCCGGGCGCAAACGCCCGTAACGAACAGGACCGATAATGGCTGCACCGACCTTCACCACCGCACTTTGGGGCAAGACCGCGTTCCGTGGCCTGCTGCTCGGCACGCTTGGCCTTGGCCTGGCTGCATGCGGCGGGGGCAATGAACGGCCGGAAGCCGACATCGCGGCCGCGCAGGTGACCACCATCGGCGTCAATTCCTATCTGTGGCGCGCCACGCTGGAAACGCTGTCGTTCATGCCGCTGACCCAGGCAGACAGCGCTGGCGGCGTCATCGTGACCGACTGGTATTCCAACCCGGCCAACCCGCAGGAACGGATGAAGGTATCGGTTTCGATCCTGGACCAGGACCTGCGTGCCGATGCGCTGCGCGTGGCGGCCAGCCGCCAGGTGCTGCAGAACGGTGCCTGGCTGGAAGCGCCGGTGCAGGCCGCCACCGTGCAGAAGCTGGAAGACATCATCCTGACCAAGGCGCGTGACCTGCGCCGTTCCGCGATCGGCTGACGGCCCCCGAACCGGGGCCAACAGGGGCAACATGCATGAGTGAATTGCGTTTCGATGCTCGGTTCGACCCCGGGCAGGCCGATGGCCGTTGGCAGCGCGCCTGGAACGAGGCGCGCTGTTTCGAGGCCGACAGCGCCAGCACCAAGCCGAAAAGCTTCGTGCTGGAGATGTTCCCGTACCCGTCGGGGCGGATCCACATTGGCCACGTGCGCAATTACACGATGGGCGACGTACTGGCCCGTTACAAGCGGATGCGCGGGTTCGAAGTGCTGCACCCGATGGGCTGGGACGCTTTCGGGATGCCGGCGGAAAACGCCGCGATGGAAAAGGGGGTCCACCCGGCCGGCTGGACTTACGACAACATCGCCAACATGAAGGCGCAGTTGAAACGGCTGGGCTTCGCGCTCGACTGGAGCCGCGAATTCGCCACCTGCGATCCCAGCTATTACGGGCACGAACAGGGGCTGTTCATCGACCTGTACGAAGCCGGGCTGGTCTATCGCAAGGAAAGCGCCGTCAACTGGGACCCGGTTGACCACACGGTGCTGGCCAACGAACAGGTGGTTGATGGCCGCGGCTGGCGTTCCGGCGCGCTGGTGGAAAAGCGCAAGCTGAACCAGTGGTTCCTCAAGATCACCCAGTTCGCGGACGAACTGCTGGAAGGCCTGCACGGGCTGGAAAACTGGCCCGAAAAGGTCCGGCTGATGCAGGAAAACTGGATCGGCAAATCGCAGGGGATGCAGTTCCATTTCCGCGGCAGCAACTTCGACGAAGAAATCGAGGTTTACACCACCCGGCCCGATACGATCTTCGGTGCCAGTTTCGTGGCCGTGGCCGCCGATCACCCGATCGCCCGCGCCGTGGCCCACAACGATCATGAAGCAGCGGCCTTCATCGAGCTGTGCCGCGCAGGCGGGACCACGGCGGCGGAGCTGGAAACGGCGGAGAAGCTGGGCTTCGACACCGGGCTGAAAGTCACCCATCCGTTCACCGGGGCGGAACTGCCGGTGTGGATCGCCAATTTCGTGCTGATGGATTACGGCACCGGGGCGATCATGGCTGTCCCCGGGCATGACCAGCGCGATTTCGAATTTGCCACCAAGTACAGCCTCCCCATCACCCGTGTGATCGCTGCCGATCCGGCCGCTGCCGACCTGCCGTTTGCAGGCGAGGCCGAGGCAGGCGACGGGGTGCTGGTCAATTCCGACTGGCTGAATGGCCTGCCGGTGGCCGATGCCAAGGCGGCGGTCATCACCCGCGCCGGAATGGAAGGCTGGGGCCACGGCAAGACCGTGTGGCGCCTGCGCGACTGGGGCGTTTCACGCCAGCGGTACTGGGGTACGCCGATCCCGTTCATCCACTGCAAGGCCTGCGGCGTGGTGCCGGTGCCCAAGGACGAGCTGCCGGTCACCCTGCCGGAAGACGTGGATTTCTCCGTTCCCGGCAACCCGCTGCTGCGTCACCCGACCTGGAGGCACACCAACTGCCCCAAATGCGGCGGCACGGCGGAGCGGGAAACCGACACGCTCGACACCTTCATCAATTCCAGCTGGTACTTCCTGCGTTTTGCCAGCCAGCCGGCCGATCGCGCATTCGATCCGGCAGAAGTGGCCCAATGGCTGCCGGTGGAACAGTACATTGGCGGGATCGAGCACGCGATCCTGCACCTGCTCTATGCCCGGTTCTGGACCCGTGCGCTGGCCCATGTCGGCAAGATCGACGTGAAGGAGCCCTTCGCCAGCCTGTTCACGCAAGGCATGGTGACGCACGAGACCTATGAACGGCGCAGCCCGGAAAACGGCCAGCCGGTATTCTTCAGCCCGGACGAAGTGACCCGCAGCGGTGATGGCGCCACGCTGAAGGCCGATGGCCAGCCGGTCGAAGTCGGCCGCGTGATCAAGATGTCCAAGTCGAAGAAGAATGTCGTCGACCCGGATGTGATCGTGGCCACTTACGGCGCTGATGCGGTGCGCTGGTTCATGCTATCGGACAGCCCGCCGGAACGCGACCTGCCCTGGTCCGCCAGCGGCATCGAAGGCTGCGGCAAGTTCGTCCACCGACTGTGGCGGCTGTTCCAGCAGTACGATGCCGGTGCGATTGGCGAGGACAAGCCGCTGGCCCGCAAGACCCACCAGACCATCGCCGCCGTGGCGCAGGACGTGGAGGCGCTGGCGTTCAACAAGGCCGTCGCGCGCATTTACGAACTGACCAGCGCCACCGAAAAGGCGACCCCTTCGGCTGATCGCAGCGCCGCGATCCGCACCCTGTTGCTGCTCAGCGGCCCGATGATGCCGCACCTGGCGGAAGAATGCTGGGCCCTGGTTGGTGGTGAAGGCCTGGTGGCCAACGCCCCCTGGCCGGAAGTGAACCCGGCTCTGTTGGTGGAAGATGAAGTGACCATCGCCGTGCAGGTGAAGGGCAAGCTGCGCGACACGCTGACCGTCCCCAAGGGGATGTCCAGCGGGGAACTGGAACAGCTTGCGCTCGCTTCGGACAAGGTTCAGCGTGCGCTGGATGGTGCCGAGGTGAAGAAGGTGATTATCGTGCCCGGACGGCTGGTCAACATCGTCGCATGATGCGCAAGCCACGCCTGTTTGCCGCCGCCCTGCTGCTGGCCGTTCCACTGGCCGGTTGCGGGCTGACGCCGATGTACGCCGGCGGTGGCAGCGGCACCGTGGCCCAGGGGCTGGCAGGGGTTGAAGTGGCCCCGATCGAAGGGCGTGACGGCTGGCTGGTGCGCAATGCCCTGCGGGACCGGTTGGCAACCACCGCCACGGCCGGCGAACCGCGTTATCGGCTGGACGTGCTGCTGGATGACGATCTGGAAGGGCTGGGCCTGCTGACGGACGACACCGTGGGCCGCGAACGCCTGCGATTGCGCGCCCGCTACCAATTGGTGGAACTGGGCAGCGACAGGGTGCTGGTGGATGCCACCGCCGGTTCCGATGCCGGGATCGACGTGGTCTCCAGCGAATATGCCACCATCGCCGCCGAACAGACCGCGCTGGAAAATCTCGCCCGCGAAGTGGCGGACCGGATCGTGACCCGGCTGACCCTGGCCCTGCGCAAGCAGCCGTGAAGGCCACCCAGCGCGATTTTGCCCAGGCCGCGCAACGCGCCATCGGCCAGGCGCGAATCTATTTCTTCTGTGGCCCGGATGAAGCCGGTGCCTTTGCCGCCGCCAACCGCGTAACTGCCCTGCTGCCCGAAGCGGGGGAGCGGGTGGAACTGGCCGGGGCCGACTTGAAAAGTGATCCGGTGCGGCTGGGCGATGAAGCCCGTTCCACATCGCTGTTTGGCGATACCCGCCACATTTTCGTGCGCGCGCAAGGGGACGATGCCCATGACGGGCTGAAGACCTACCTCGATGTGATCGACATGGGGGAAGCGACCGGCGCCTGCCCGGTGCTGGTGGTGGCCAGCAATGCCACCGACAAGAGCCGCAGCGCCAAGTTGCTGGCCGACCGGCCCGATGCCCTGGTGGTGATGTTCCACCCGCCGGACCTGAAAATGGTGACCGAGGAAGTGCGCAAGATGGCCGGGGCAGCCGGGTTGAAGCTGGCAGGCGACATGGCCGACAAGATTGCCCGCGCCGCCGGGCTGGATGTGCGGCTGGCGCAATCGGAAGTGACCAAGCTGGCGCTCTATCTCGACGCCACCCCGCAGGCACCACGCGCCGCCGACGATGCCGCCTTCGCCGCAGTGGGGGCAAGTACCGAAGAAGATGGCCTGAACCCGATCGTCAACGCGGTGCTGTCAGGCGAGGTCAACCGCTTGCAGGGCGAACTGCACCGGATGCGCGAACTGGCGCTGAACCCGGTCGGCGTACTGCTGGCGATCGAACGGCGGGCGGCGCAATTGGCCGGGCTTGCTGCTAGAATGCACGGCGGCGACGTGAACGAATTCCTGGATAACGAACAACGCGCCCACCGGGTGTTCTGGAAGGACAAGCGCGACCTGACCGTGCAATTGCGCCGCTGGCCACCGCGCAAGCTGGAGCGATTGGTCCGGCGGCTGGCGGGGACCCACCAGGCCTTGTTGGGCAATAGCCAGGCCGCGGAATTACTGCTGGCGCAGGAACTGGTCGATATCGCCCGGTATGCCGCCGCCCGGCGATAACCGGGGGGTACGAGCAAACTTTTCGAACGTGCAATAATGGGTGGTCAAACCGGTTCGGGAAGGTATGTGTTTGCCCGTATAAGTCCGCACCAATAAGGTCGCAGCGGGGGACACTTCCACGGTGAATGCGCCGGTAATCAACTTGCAGGATGAGCGGATTCTGCCACGCGCGCCAAGCGCGGGGCTGGTTCCGTCGCTCGAACGCAAGCGGCTGCGCGTGTACCTTTTGCAGATCGTGGTAGATTCGGCCCTGCTGCTCGGCCTGTCCTACCTCGCCACCATCATCCTGCAGGGCAGCACCAGCGAAGGGCAGCCGTTGCTGGCCGCGCAACTGATGTTGCCGATCTACCTGACCATCGCCTTGCACAACGGCACCTATTCGCAAGGTTCGCTGGTCAGCTGGCGAATGGCGGTGGGGCGGCTGATTGCAGCGATGCTGATCGCGGCAGCCTTGCTCAATTTTTTCGCCTTTTTCGTGAAGATAAACGCCTTCTTTTCACGCGCGGTCTTCGTCAGCGGCGTGGTTTCCGGCATCCTGGCGATGAGCGCGGCGCGCTATGTCATGCTGAAGTGGGTTGCCAGAACCTGGGGCCCCAGTCCGATGAACCGGCTGGTGATCGACGCCGGCGGGCCGCCGATCCACATTCCTCACGCCTATCAACTGGATGCGGACAAACACGGCCTGCACCCGACGCTGGAAGATCCGCACACGCTGGACCGGCTGGCGCAATACCTGCGCAATATGGATGAAGTGATCGTCAGCTGCCCGCTGGATGAGCGGCTGGCCTGGGCGCAAGTGCTGAAAGGCAGCGGCGTCCACGGCGAAGTGACCAGCGAACTGGCGCGTGAGATCGGTGCCATCGGGGTAATCCATCACAACGATGCCGGGGTTTCCACCTTGCTGGTGGCAATCGGCCCGTTGGGGATGCGCGCCCGTGCAACCAAGCGGTTGTTCGACACAGGCGTTTCTTTCGCAGGACTGCTGCTGCTGTCGCCGATCCTGCTGATGGCAATGGTGCTGATCAAGCTGGAAGACGGCGGCCCGGTGTTCTTCCGCCAACGGCGCCTGGGCCGGGGGAACCGGTTCTTTTCCATCTACAAGCTGCGCGCGATGCGGGTGGAAAGCTGCGACGCGGCCGGCAACCAGTCCACCGGGCGCGATGATGACCGGATTACCCGCATTGGCCGGTTCCTGCGCAAGACCAGCATCGACGAGCTGCCGCAGCTGATCAATGTGCTGGAAGGGGACATGAGCATCGTCGGCCCGCGCCCCCACGCACTGGGCTCGCAAGCGGGCGACAAGCTGTTCTGGCAGGTCGACAACCGGTACTGGCAACGGCACACCTTGCGCCCCGGCATCACCGGCCTGGCACAAGTCCGCGGGTTCCGTGGTTCCACCGAAAATGAAAGCGATCTGTCGAGCCGCCTGCAGGCCGATCTGGAATATCTGGCCGGGTGGACCCTGTGGCGTGACGTGCGCATCATCCTCGCCACCTTCAAGGTCGTGGTCCACGAACGCGCTTTCTGACCCTTTCCGGCACCGCAGGGGGTTGCCCAACCGCCCTACAGGTTGCATCTGATACTTGATGGCCCCGCTTCAGTATCATTCCCTTGCCGACGGGCGGCGCATCGCCTTCCGCCATGCTGCTGGCCAGGGCCCGGCGCTGGTGTTCCTGCCCGGCTATATGTCCGACATGACCGGCAGCAAGGCCACGGCCCTGCTGGAATGGGCCACGGCCCAAGGCCGGGAATGCCTGTTGCTGGACTATTCCGGTTGCGGGGACAGCCAGGGAGACTTCGCTGGCGGGACCTTGTCCCGGTGGGCGGATGAAGTGCTGGCATTGGTCGAAGCGCGGATCAGCGGGCCGGTTGTGCTGGTCGGATCGTCGATGGGTGGCTGGCTGATGCTGCTGGCAGGGCTGCGGCTGGGTGAAAAACTGGCGGGGCTGGTCGGCATCGCCGCCGCGCCGGATTTCACTGACTGGGGCTATGGCACGGCGGAACAGACCCACCTGGCCAGTGGCCAAGTTTTGTGGCGCGACAATCCCTACGGCCCGGAACCGACTCCAACCCATCCGGGCTTCTGGGCCGACGGGCAGGCCCAACGCCAGCTGGATGGCGAAATTGCGATCGATTGCCCGGTGCGGCTGCTGCACGGACAGGATGATGCGGATGTCCCCCCTGAAATTTCGTTGCAGCTGGCAGCAGCATTGCGTTCACCCGATGTGCAGGTGACGCTGGTCAAGGGCGGAGACCATCGCCTGTCCCGCGAAGGCGATCTTGCCCTGCTGCTGCGCACCGTGGCGGCGCTTGCCTGAGGCCTGTCCATGCCCGCCCTGCCGATCCTTTCCCTGCTGCTGCTGCAACTGGCCCCCACCACATTGGCGCAAGACCGCCTTTCCGTGTGCCAGGGCCAGGCCCGGCGCGATCCGGCGGCGGCGATCCTGACGGCATCGGAATGGGAAAAGGAAAGCTTCGGCCCGGAACGGAGCTTGCCGCGGCAATGCCTTGGCCTCGCTTATGTCAGCCTGTTGCGTTGGGAAGCGGCGGAGCTGTCGTTCCTGTCTGCGCGCGAGGCGCTGGACGGGGGCGATCCCGCGGCACGCGCGCGGCTGGCAGC
>JBARAF010000362.1:0-2896 GCA_049791695.1 Croceibacterium sp. | reverse complement strand
TCTGGGTGGGCAGCCACCGGGATGAGGAACTGCTGTACGAATTGCGGCTGTAACGAAGCCTAGTTCCGCGCCACCGGCTCCGTCACGATGGCTTCGCGGGCGGCGGCAACATCGCCTTCGCCAAACTGGTGGCTGAACCGCACCCGGTCACTTTCGCGGTAACCGGCCAGCGCCTGGTCGATCGCTTCTTCGCTCTCGCCCAGCTTGGCCAGCGCCAGCCGCGCCATCTTCAGCGCGGATTCGTGCACTTCGCGGATGATGAATTCCGCGCCTGCGCCATGCAGCCGCAGCACGCTGCGCCGGTCGTAACCGCGGACATAGACGCTCGCATCGGGGAAATGGTTGGCCACGGCAGACAACAGGTCGGCCGTCACCTGGTCCTGGTCGATGCAGAACAGGATCAGTTCCGCATCCCCGGCGCCTGCCTGGCGCAGCATATCCAGCCGCGTGCCATCGCCGAAATAGACCTTGGCCCCAAATTCCTGCGCCGTGTCGATCATCTCCACATCGGTGTCGATCAGGGTCACGCTGATGCCGCCCGCCATCAGGGTCTGGGCCACGGTCTGCCCGAAGCGGCCGTAACCGACCACCAGCGCGCTGGCATTGTCCGCTTCTGCCGGGCCTTCGCGCACTTCGTGGCGCTGGCGGTCCGGTTCGCGGCGCAAGTGTTTGGTCGCCATCATCAGGAACGGGGTGCTGGCCATCGACAGGGTGACCACGGCGCCAAACAGGCTGGCCGCCTCGTCACTGATCAGGAAGGCATTCTGCGCCTGGGTGAACAGCACGAAGCCGAATTCACCCCCCTGGCTGAGCAGCAGGCCAAGGGCCAGCGCCCCGCGCCAACGCATGCCGAACAGCAGGCCGATGCCGGAAATGATCCCGGCCTTCAGCGCGATCAGCGCCAGCGCCATGCCGACCACGAACAGCGGCCGTTCCGCAATCGCGCCCAGATCCAGCATCATGCCCACGGCCAGGAAGAACAGGCCGAGCAGGATGGAGCGGAACGGTTCCACGTCCGCTTCCAGTTCGTGCCGGTACGGCGAATCGGCCAGCATCACCCCGGCGACAAAGGCCCCCAGCGCGGTCGACAGGCCCAGCGCGGCCATCAGCCCGGCAGCGCCGACCACTGTGAACAGGGCCGCCACCACGAACATCTCGCGTTCGCCCAGCCCGCCGATCAGGCCGAACAGCGGGCGAATCAGGAATCGCCCGGCCAGGATCAATCCGGCCACCGCCGCCAGCGTCATCAGGGCCAGCTGCCATCCGGGAGGGCCACCGACGTCGGCCGGATTGCGGCTCATCGCGGCGATGATGGTGATCAGCGGGATGATCGAAAGGTCCTGGAACAGCAGGATGGCGAAGGCGCGTTCCCCCAGCGGGGTGCGCAGGCGGCCTGCGCTTTGCAGCATCGGCAGCACCTGCGCGGTGGAAGACAGCGCCAGCGGCAGGCCCAGCGCCAGCGCAGCAGCGGGCGAAAACACCGTGGCGACCAGGATGAACGCGCTCAGCACCAGCCCGCACAACAGAACCTGGGTGAAGCCGAGGCCGAAGATTTCCCGCTTCATCCGCCACAGCCGGGCGGGGGAAAGTTCCAGCCCGACGATGAACAGCAGCATGGTGATGCCGAATTCGGCAAACCCGATCTTGCCTTCCGCATCGCCGACCAGGCCCAGCACCTGCGGCCCGATCACCGCACCGGCCACGAGGTAGCCCAGGGTCGCCCCCAGCCCCATGCGGCGGAACAACAGCACGAAGCCGAGCCCGAAACCGAGCATGACAATGGCTTGCGTCAGCAGGTGATGTGAACTTTCCATGATGCCCCGGGTCTATCCGCGATAGCGCCATGTTGCCCAGCGAAAGGTTCGTGGCAATGCCGATGCCGCCTTTCGCCAGACACATAGCGTCCCTATAAGGGGGTCATGTCATCCATCCGTCCGTGGCGCGATATCATGCGCCGTCAAAGCCGCCAGATCATGCTGGGCAAGGTTCCCGTGGGTGGCGACGCGCCGATCACGGTGCAGACCATGACCAACACCCTGACATCCGATGCCAGGGCGACGATCGACCAGATCCGCCGCTGCGAAGATGCCGGGGCCGATATCATCCGCGTGTCCTGCCCCGATGTGGAAAGCACCGCGGCGCTGAAGGAAATCGTCCGCGCGGCGCATGTGCCGTTGGTGGCGGACATTCACTTCCACTACAAACGCGCACTGGAAGCGGCGGATGCGGGCGCCGCCTGCCTGCGCATCAACCCCGGCAACATCGGCAGCAGCGAACGGGTGGCTGAAGTGGTCCGTGCGGCCAAGGCCAACGGCTGCGCGATCCGCATCGGCGTCAATGCGGGCAGCCTCGAAAAGGACCTGCTGGAAAAGTATGGCGAGCCTTGCCCCGAAGCCCTGGTGGAAAGTGCGCTGGACCATATCAAGCTGCTGCAGGACCACGATTTCCACGAATACAAGGTGGCGGTGAAAGCCAGTGACGTGTTCCTGGCCGTGGCCGCTTACATGCAGCTGGCCGATGCGGTCGATTGCCCGCTGCACCTGGGGATTACCGAAGCCGGCGGCCTGATTGGCGGCACGGTCAAAAGCTCCATCGGCATCGGCAATCTTCTGTGGGCCGGGATTGGTGACACGATCCGCGTATCGCTGTCGGCCGAACCGGAACAGGAAGTGCGCGTCGGGTTCGAAATCCTCAAATCACTCGGCCTGCGGACGCGCGGCGTGCGGGTGGTTTCCTGCCCCAGCTGCGCGCGGCAGGGGTTCGACGTAATCCGCACCGTGCAGGCGCTGGAAGAACGCCTGCAACACATCAAGACGCCGATCAGCCTGTCGGTGCTCGGCTGCGTGGTCAATGGCCCGGGCGAAGCGCGGGAAACCGATATCGGCATCACCGGCGG
>JBARAF010000361.1:0-8105 GCA_049791695.1 Croceibacterium sp. | reverse complement strand
GCGCAGCGGCCCGTTCAGCAGAGCTGCGCGCGCCGTCGATCCACTTGCCCAGTTCTTCCGTCCGGCCCTGCGCAATGCGCCGTTGCAGGATGTTGATGCTGCCGGTGATCCCTTGCAGCAGGTTGTTGAAATCGTGCGCGATGCCACCGGTCAGCTGGCCCACGGCTTCCATCTTCTGGCTTTGCCGCAGCGCCTCCTCGATCGCCCGCTGGTTGGTGATATCGCGCCCCACCGCGTGGATGCGGGTGCCATCAGGCACGGCGGTCCAGGCAAACAGGCGGTATTCCCCTTCGCTGGTGCGATAGCGGTTTTCAAACGCCAAGGTCGTGGCCCCCTCGCCGATCTTGATCACTTCGGCGATGGTATCGGCCAGATCGTCGGCATGGACGAAATCGGTGATCAGGCGGCCGATCATGTCGCCTTCGGCCCAGCCCAACAGGCGCAGGGCCGACGGGTTGATCGCGGTGATCCGTCCGTCGTAATCGCAGACCAGCATCAGGTCCTGGCTGATGGTCCACAACCGTTCGCGGTCCTTGGCGTGGGCCGCTTCGGCCTGCTTCTGCGCCTCGATTTCGGTATTCGTGCCGACCCAGGCGGAGATCCGCCCGCTGCGGTCGGTCAGCGGCACCGCCCGCGCCAGATGCCAGCGGTACTGGCCGCTCGCGTCACGCAGGCGGAATTCGACTTCGTACACCTCGCCGGTTTCCACCGCAGCGGCCCAGCGGCCACCAGCCAGAGGGAAATCATCGGGATGGACGATCTGCCCCCAGCCCTCGCCATCCAGCGTGCCACGCGCGGCACCGCTGTAGGCATAGACCTGGTCATTGAACCAATCGAGCGTGCCATCGGCGCGGGCAGTCCAGACCTGGTTGGGCATGTTCTGCGCCAGCGCGCTGAACTGCGCCTCGCTTTTTTCCAGGGCCGACTGGATCCGCCGCCGATCAGTAACATCGCGCACCGCGCCCACCATTCGCACCGGCTTGCCATCGGCATCACGCTCAAATTCCGCCTTGCGGGCAATCACCCGTTCCTCGCCAGTATCAAACTTGCGGATGCGGTATTCCACATCCATCGCGGCATCGCCCTGACGGCGGCCCTGTACGGTTGACACCCACTGCGAATCTTCCGGCAAGACCAGCGCTTCGACCCAGTTGGCCGGCAATTCCGGCACCGGCTCCACGCCGAAGATGCGGCAAAACTCTTCGGTCGCATGGATCGTGTCGTTGACGATATCGAGCGAAAACAGGCCCACCCCGCCGGCTGTCTGCGCCCGGCGCAGGCGGTCCTCGCTCAACCGCAGGGCTTCCTGTGCTTCATAATCGGTGGTCCGGTCGCGGATCAGCTTGACGAAGCCGATCGGCACCCCGCTTTCATCACGCAGCGGAGTCATTTCGGACAGGCCCCAAAATTGGTAGCCGGATTTGGTCACGTGCCAGCGCGCATCCTGTGCGCGGCCGCTGGCCATGGCTTCCGCCCGCTTGGCCGCGGGGCGGACGGCGGCATTGTCTTCCGGGGTGAAAAAAGTGTCCAGCAACTGGCCCAGCATCTCCGGTTCGTCCCAGCCGAGCATTTCCTGCGCGCCCCGGTTCCACAAGGTTATGCGGCCGTCCATGTCCGTGGCGACGATGCCATAGTCGATCGCACTGTCGAGGATCTGGCGGTGGCGCACCTCGCGCGCCTGCAGCACGCCTTCCACCCCTGCCCGCTGGACATGGGCCCAGGATCGTTCGGTAATTTCGCGGATCAGCGCGGCTTCCGCGTCGGTCCAGCGGTGCGGAGTTGCGCGATGGATCGCCATCAGCGCGGTCAGGCGCCCTTCGCGCAGCAACGGCATGCAGATGGTGGCCGCGATGCCGATTGAACGAAATGTCTGCGCGTCTTCCGGCGGAAGTTCTCCGGCCGTATCGTTGATGATCAGTGGCCTTCCGGCGTGCAGTTCCTGCACCGCCAGGGCCCCGAAATCGGACAGCCGGTAGCGGCCCAGGATCGAAGGCACATCGGGCGTGTGCCAGTTGCCACGAATGGTGAAGCCATCCTGGTCCGGGTCCATGTCGGCATAGGCGCAATTGGACAGGTCCATAAACTGCGCGGTCAGGCGGGTGGTGGTGGCCAGCACCTCGTCCGCATCCCGGCAATCGGCCACTGCGTGGGCCAGCTGGTCCAGGACACGCAGGCGGTGTTCGCTTTCTTCCAGCGCCACCCGGTCACGGTGGGCATCAGTGGTTTCCACCACGAAGGCCAGCACGCCCCGGGGCTGTCCGATTTCATCGCGCACCGGGGCATAATCGAGGTTGAGGAACACCGTCTCCGGCGTGCCGTCACGGTGCAGCACCAGTTCGTGGTCACGATAGCTTAGCGTCCCGCCGGCCAGGCCAACCCGCATTACGTTGGCGTTGAATTCGGCGACTTCTTCCCAACCGTCCTGCACGTTGGACCCGAGCAACCGGCTGTCACGGCCCCCGGCAAAGCCGGAGTAGGCATCGTTGTAGATCATGACCCCGGCCTGATCCCACAGCAGCACCAGTGGCACCGGGCTGCCCAGCATCAGCGCGACAGTCCCCTTCAGGCAGCCGGGCCATTGCTCAATCGGGCCAATCGGGGTGGAGGACCAGTCATAGGCGGCAATCCGGCGGGCCATGTCGCCCCCTGCGGCCAGGAAACCATGTTTTCCTGCCTCGGTGGTTTGCGAAGTCGCCATGCGGAATCCTGAAAAGCGCCGCCCCCCTGTGAAACGGCATTCAATTCAGAACCGGCCAGCGCGGGACCGGTTCCAGCCCCGTGCACACAAAAGGCCGGAATTCCTTGCCCTTGGCGCCGATTTCCGGCCAATTGTTGAAACAACAAGGATCAGGGAGAGTTCCGCGATGGGCAAACAAGGGGCGGCACTGTCGCCGGCACGAAGCTGGTGGGCAGTGATCGTGTTCACAGTCGCGCTGATGTTCAATTATCTCGACCGCCAGTTGATGACCCTGCTGATCACCCCGATCAAGGCGGACCTTGGCCTGTCGGATACCCAGGTCAGCCTGCTGATCGGCTTTGCCTTCGTGCTGTTTTACGTCCTGGCCGGCATCCCGCTGGCGCGCTTCATTGATCGGGGCCCGCGCAAATGGATCGTCGCCAGCGCCATCGCGTTCTGGAGCCTGATGACCGCCGCTTGCGGGCTGGCGCGCAATTACACCGAACTGACCCTGGCCCGGATGCTGGTCGGCGTGGGCGAAAGCTGCAACGCGCCCGGCACCTATTCGATGACCAGCGACATCTTCCCGCGGGACAAGCTGGCATCACCGATGAGCGTGATCGGCATCGGCACCGTGGCCGGCAGCGGCATGGCGCTGCTGGTGGGCGGGTGGCTGATTGGCTGGCTGAGCGACATCGGCCCGCAGGACTTCCCGGTGTTCGGCACCCTGAAGCCCTGGCAGATGGCCTTCGTCATCGTCGGCCTGCCGGGCGTGCTGTGGGCACTGCTGATGCTGGCCACGGTGCCCGAACCACCCCGGCGCGAAGCGGCAGGGGCCGTCGCTCCCAGCTTTGGCGAAACGCTGGGCCACCTGTGGGCCAACATCGGCACTTTCGGCCCGATGTTCATGGCCAATGGCATCAAGGCGATGCTCAGCTTTGGCGTGACCGTCTGGTCGCCGGTCTATTTCGAACGGCAGTTCGACCTGGCGGCCAGGACATCCGGTCCGATCCTGGGGATCATCTCGCTGGTAGTTTCCCCCATCGGCCTGATCCTGGGCGGCTGGCTGGCCCAGCGGCTGACGCAGCGGGGGCACAAGGATGCCAATATGCGGATGGTCTACCTCGTCACCATTCCACTGATCCCGGTGGCGATCCTGTACCCGCTGATGCAGGACATGACCTGGGCCTTCGCGCTGGTCGGCCTGTCGCTGTTCCTCGGCTCCATGGGCTCCGGTCCGGCCAATGCGGCGATCCAGTCCGTCACCCCCGGGCGGATGCGCGGGACCACCACGGCAATCTACATCGCGCTGTACAATGTCATCGGATACGGCCTTGGCCCGCTGGTGGTCGGCCTGCTGAACGATCACGTGTTTGGCGAACAGGGGGTTGGTTATTCGATGCTGGCGCTGGCGTTGTTCGCCGGGCCGACCGGCCTGCTGTTCGCCTGGCTGTCGCTGCGCCCCTACGGCAGGGCAATCGTGGAGGCGGAAGCGCGGGGGGACTGATCCCCCCGCACCGCGCGGGTTACAAGCTGCCCAGCATATCCAACATCGGGTCCATCCGCCCGTCCCGCTCTGCATGGCGCAGCGGCAGGACGTTCCTGACCAGGTTTTCCCGCAAGGCCGGGTCCGCATCGAAATTGGCCATCGTTTCGGCGATGTAATCTTCCAGCGGCATATAGCCTTCGCGGCTTTCCTGCCCCGGGGTCAGGCCGGTGCGGACAGCCGGCGGGGCAATCTCGACCACGTCCACCAGTCCCTTCAGCCGGTGCCGCAGCGACAGGGTGTACGAATGGACCGCAGCCTTGCTGGCGCTGTAGGCCGGCGCGCTGGGCAGCGGTGCGAAGGCGAGGCCCGATGTCACGGTGCAGATGGTCGCGCCGGGCTTGCCGGAAAGCTGCGGCACCAGCGCTTCGACCAGGCGGATCGTGCCGATCAGGTTGGTGTCGATCACCTGCCGCATCAGGTCCAGCCCGCCGCCGGTCAGTTCGTCACGCGACATGATCCCGGCCGAATGGATCACCACGTTGAGATCGGGATAGTCCCGCGCCAGCAGTTCCGCAGCGCGGGCCACGCTGTCATCGCTGGTCACGTCCAGTTCGATGGCCGCCATGCCTTCGTTGCCGGCCACGGTTGACTGCAGGCTGGCAGCAGTGCGCCCGGCCACGATCACGCGGTTGCCGCGATCATGGAACGCCTTGGCCAGCCCCGCGCCAATGCCGGTGCCGCCGCCGGTGATGAGGATGGTGTTGCCGCTGGTTTTCATAACCTGTCTCCTTTGGGGGGTGTCGGCCCTTCAGATACGCCTGCACTCACCAAATGAAAGAAGGCACCCAAAAGATTTATACTTACCAAAAAGAGAGTGTAAGACTGGCCGCATGAACGCAATCGCACCCCATTCAGAACCCCACGCTCCGGTCGATCCGGCGGTCGAGCGGCTGGTCACGGACATCATTGGCCGCGTGGCTGACAAGTGGACCATGCTGGTGCTGGAAGTGCTGGAAGAACACGGCGAACAGCGCTTTTCCGCCATCGGCCGCCAGGTGGAAGGGATCAGCCAGAAGATGCTGACCCAGACCCTGCGCGCGATGGAACGCGACGGCTTGCTGGTCCGCACGGTCCACCCGGTAATCCCGCCCCGCGTGGAATACCGGCTGACCGAGATGGGGCACAGCCTGGGCAGCGCCTTTTGCGGGGTATGGCGCTGGGCCGAAGAAAACGTGGCGCGGATCGAGGCGGCCCGCGTCTTGTTCGACTGCCGGACCGCCCCTGCCTGAATTTGCCCCGTTCAGAACGGCCCGTTCAGAACTTCTGCGACACCCCGATTTTCACGATCCGCCCCAGCGGGCTGGCGGTGAAGGGATCGAAGTTCTGGTCCACCCGAACAAACGGCGGATCGCGGTCCAACAGGTTGAACACCGCGACCGACAGCCCCGCCCCACCCGGCAGGGCAATGTTCCACGCCGCGTCCAGGGTGGTGAAGCTGCCGATTTGCTTGCCCGCCGTCACCGCAGCACCCGCCAGGGCGCTGGTGTTGGGGGCGAACTCCGCGGTCCGCTGGTCGGTATAGCCGGCCACATAGTTCAGTTGCAGCCGCACCGAATGGATGCCGGTCTGCACCTGTGCCCAGGCCTGCCCCTTCCACTGCGGAATGGGATAGGCAGTGGTCTGGAAATTCAGCTTGCCCGCCGCGTCAAAGGCCGGCTGCACCACCACGCCCGCCACGCTGACCGCGCCGATCCGGTATTCGATCACGTGGCTGCCGTTGACGCCCACCTGCACCTTGGCCGGGCCGATATCCGCATCATAGCTGGCCTGGAAATCAATCCCGCTGGTGCGCACGTCCGCCGCGTTGAAAGCATAGGTCGCCAGCCGCTGGACATTGGCGCTGGAACAGATCCCGCCGCTGAAGGTGAAGCGCGCCTGCAACCCGGCATAGGCGGGATTGCCGCAATTGGCGGTGCCATTGGCCCCGAACAGGGCCGACACGATCCCGCTGACCGGTTCCGCCTCGATCGCGCCGGAAAAGTCATAGCGCCAGTAATCCAGGCTGGCCCTGAAACCGCCCCGGTCCACCATTACGCCGGCGTTCCAGGTGGTCGCCCGTTCCGGTGCCAGATCGGCATTGCCGCGCACGTCCACCGCGCGGAAGGCACTGCCGATCAGGGTCAGGATCACCAGGTCGGCATGGAGGTTCTGCGGCGGCGGCCCGCGGAAGGTGGTGCCCACCCCGCCGCGCAGCGCCAACCAGTCGGTCAGCTCAATCCGCACCCGCGCCTGCGGATCGAAGGTGCTGCCAACGCCCGCACCGTAATCTTCGTACCGGGCCGAAAGCTGCGCCTGGATCGCATCGGTGATCGGCAATTGCACTTCGCCGAACAGCGCCACCACGTCGGTGTTCACCGACACGTCGTAATTGGAACCGAGGAAGCCGATCGGCCCTGTCTTCTGCGCGCAAGTGGCCGCGCTATCCAGCACCGAACCGGGGCAGGGATAGACGGCCAGGTTGTTGTTGGCACTGTACAGCCGTTCATAGCTGTCGCGGCGATATTGCCCGCCCACGGCAAAGCTCACCTCGCCGCCCGGCAGTTGCAGGCCGCTGCCGCCCGACAGCACCAGATCGGCCACCCACTGGCTGGTATTGGCGCGGCGGTTGATGACGGTGAAGAAATCGTCGGCGGTGGAGGCATCGTTGATCAGCCCCGCCCCCGGTGCCAGCGACAGGCCCAGCGGGTTGCTGGCACCTGCAAAATTCGGGTTCACCTGCCCGGTCGCCGCATTGCTGGAAATGGCACTGCTGAACGGGTTCCAGAAATGGCAGCCGTTGCGGCCGGCCAGTGCCGCCAGTTGCACCGTGTTCAGCCCGGCGCGCGATTGCGGGCTGGCATAGGCGCAGCTTTCCCCGCCGAACCCGGCCAGCGAATTCTGCAACAGGTCGACGAAGTTATCGATCCCTTCGAAATAACGGCGGCTGGCGGACCAGGTGACATTGCCGGTCAGGTCCAGGCCCTGCTTCAGCGGCACCGACAGTTCCCCGGTGAACTGGTACTGCTCACCGCGATATTCGGGCTTCGCCGCCTTGCGGGCATTATCGTACAACAGGTTGCCGCCCAGCAGCATCGGCCGGAACCGCACCGGGAAAGCCAGCGCGTTCTGGTCCGGCTTGCCATCCAGGCCCAGCGAACAGTTGGCCGCCGCGCCGTACCGGGCGCAGTAATCGGCCAGCGCCGGGGCATAGGACGGGATCACGAACAGGCCATTGCCGCCAAAGGCCGCGCTGGAACTGGGCGAAATGGTCGGCAGGTAACTGGGGCTGGTGGTCAGCACCGTTTCCGTGCGACCATAAAGGCCGGTGACGCGCAGGGTAGCGTTGCCCGGCAGGTCCAGCTCCGCGTCGCCGAACAGCTGGAAACGGTCTTCCGGTTCCACCAGGTTGGTGAAGCCGAGGTAGTTGGTCAGGCACAGGTCCGCGCTCGAACCCGGCAGGCTGCGGAAACCGCCCAGCGCTGAGCAGCCCTTGTCCGCATCGAAACGGGTGCCGCCGACCGGGCCGTTGAAATCGAAATTGCCGGGCGACCCGCCGCCCGACCAGCCGCCTTGCGGGTTCTGGTCATATGGCAGCAGGGCGAAATCGCGCTCCGTCACCGCCAGTTCGCTGCGGTGCTGGTATCCGCCGGAAAGGAACAGCCGCAGCGCGCCCACCTGGCCACCCCATGACAGGGCACCGTTCCAGTCCCCGTTGGACCCCGGCAGGGCCCGGAAATCAGCTGAGGCCAGAAAACTCTTTTGGTTCTTTTTGGTGATGAAGTTAACCACACCGGCAATCGCGTCCGAACCATAGGTGGCCGCCGCGCCGTCTTTCAGCACTTCGATCCGGTCCAGCGCCGCGGCGGGGATCAGGTTCACGTCCACCAGCGGCATGTTGCC
>JBARAF010000360.1:0-3699 GCA_049791695.1 Croceibacterium sp. | reverse complement strand
CTTGGCGCGCCGCTGGCCAGCGTGCTGTTTCCCCCGGCGGTGGCCGGGCCGCTATTGCTGCCCGTGCTCACCTATCACTTGCTGCAACTGGTGCTGTCAGCCCCGCTGGCCGCGCGGTTGAAACGCTGACCGGGCGGCCTTACTCGCCCAGCAGTTCCGCCCGTTCGCGCTCCGCTTCTTTGCGGTTGTGGCGGACCGACCACATCAGCGACAGCCCGATCAGAGCCGCGCCGATCAGGCCGGTGATCGCTTCGGGAATTTCATAATGGGCGGACAGCAGCATGATCCCGCCAAGGGCAATGATCGCCCAGAACGCGCCGTGTTCCAGATAGGCATATTCAGCGAGCGTGCCCTTCTTGACCAGATGGACCGTCATCGACCGGACGAAGAACGCGCCGATAGACAGGCCCAGCGCAATGATCACCATATTGTTGGACAAGGCGAAGGCACCGATCACACCATCGAAGCTGAAGCTGGCGTCCAGCACGTTGAGGTACAGGAACCCGCCCAGGCCCGAACGAACCGCCGCGCCCATCAGCTTGCGCTTTTCATCGCGCACTTCCAGCCAGGTGTTGATTGCTTCGACCGCAATGAAGGCCACGATGCCGAGCATTCCCGAGATCACGAAAGTCAGAGCTTCCGCCGGTTCCAGCAAGGTGGAAACGCCCCACAGGGCCAGCAGCAGGAAACCGATTTCCACGGCCTTGACCGCCGAAATCGACGACAGCAGTTCTTCGATGTGGCGGATCCAGTGCACGTCCTTGTCGGAATCGAAGAAGAATTCCAGCCCGACCATCGCCAGGAAAGCGCCGCCGAACCCGGCGATGCCGACATGGGCGGAACTGACAATGGCTTCGTATTTTGCCGGTTCGTTCAGCGACAGGCTGACCGCTTCAATCGGGCCGATGTGGGCGGCAATGGCCACGATGGCGAGCGGGAACACGATCCGCATCCCGAATACCGCGAAGGCGATGCCCCAGGTAAGGAAGCGTTTCTGCCACGCTTCATCCATGTCTTTCAACACGCTGGCGTTGACCACGGCATTGTCGAAGCTGAGCGAGACTTCCAGCACGGACAAGACCACGACGATCCACAGCATGGACAGCGTGCCAGCAACTGTGCCGGTGAAATACCAGCCATAAATGGCCGCCAGCGCCAGGCAGACAACGGCAAAAATGATCGAGCCGCGATAGAAACGGAGCAAGTGGGTAGTCCTCGTGACTGGCCGCTGGGGCCTATTTCGGTTGGTAGGTCTGGTCAGGACCGGGGAATACCCGGGAACGGACTTCGGCGGCATAGCGTTCCGCCGCGCCGGCAATGACCTCGGCAATGTTTTCGTACTTCTTCACGAAGCGCGGCACCCGTTCGAACAGGCCCAGCAGGTCTTCGGTCACCAGCACCTGCCCGTCGCACTGGGCCGAGGCACCGATGCCGATGGTGGGGCAGGCAACGGCATGGGTGGCGGCAATGGCGATGGATTCCACCACGCCTTCGACCACCATGGCAAAAGCGCCGGCATCGTCCAGCGCGCGGGCGTCGCCCACGATCTTCTCCGCTTCGGCATCGCTGCGGCCACGCGCGCCGTAACCGCCCAGCACGTTGACCGCCTGCGGGGTCAGCCCGATGTGGCCCATCACCGGAATGCCGCGGCGGACCAGGAACCGGACGGTTTCCTCCATCGCTTCGCCGCCTTCCAGCTTCACCGCGGCTGCGCCGCTGGCTTTCAACAGCATCGCGGCGCTTTCAAACGCCTGTTGCGGCGATGCCTCGTAAGAACCGAACGGCATGTCCACCACCACTACAGAGTGATAGCTGCCGCGCACCACGGCTGCGGCATGGGCGGCCATCATCTCCAGCGTCACCGGGATGGTGGACGGCAGGCCGTAAATCACCTGGCCCAGCGAATCCCCCACCAGCAACAGGTCGCAATGGGCATCCAGCAACTGCGCCTGGCGGGCGGTATAGGCGGTCAGCATCACGATCGGTTCGGCCGTGACCCCGCCTTCCTTGCGCGCGCGGATGGCCGGCACGGTCAGGCGCCGCATCGGCTGCGGCGTCGGAGTGGCCCGGCTGGTGCCGGTATCAAGCTGGAATGTCGTCGACATGGCCGCGTTCTAGACCGGCGGGCGCAAGTCAACAAGCCGGGCCGGGGGGCTTCACGCAGGATTGCAGCAAATGTGGACCGTCGCAGAATCGTAGCATTTGCAACTTGCCTTGAAATGCAGGCCCGCTAGCTTCCCCCCAATGCGCCGCTCGCGGGAGGGGCGCCGTCCTATAAGGTTCAAAAGGGGGCCATATGTTTGGTCGCGTGAAATCGCTGGATGCCATCCTGGCAACGGCAGAAAAGAAATCGCTAAATCGGTCGTTGGGTGCATTCCAGCTGACGATGCTGGGGATCGGCGCAGTCATCGGCACCGGCATTTTCGTGCTGACCGCAGAAGCGGCGCAGAAAGCCGGGCCGGGCATGATGATCAGCTTCATCATCGCCGGTGTGGTCTGCGCGGTGGCAGCCCTGTGTTACGCAGAAATGGCATCGATGGTGCCGGTGTCAGGCTCTGCCTACACCTACAGCTATGCCGTGATGGGCGAAATGGTGGCCTGGATGGTCGGCTGGGCGCTGATCCTGGAATATGCGGTGGCCGCAGGCGCGGTCAGCGTCGGCTGGTCGGGCTACATGATCGGCTATGTCGAACACCTGATCGGCTCCGACATATCCGACGCCTGGACGCTCGGGCCGTTCGACGGCGGCATGATCAACCTGCCTGCAGCTATCATCGCGCTGTTCGTCACCCTGCTGCTGATCCGCGGCACGAAGGAATCGGCGACGGCCAATGCCGTGCTGGTGGCGATCAAGATCATCGCCCTGACCCTGTTCGTCATCCTGGCCGTGCCGGTCATGAAGATGGAAAACTTCGAACCGTTCTCCCCGCTCGGCTTCGGCGGCATCAGCGCCGCAGCGGCATCCATCTTCTTCGCCTATGTCGGCTTCGACGCGGTTTCGACCGCGGCTGAAGAAACCAAGAATCCCCAGCGCAACATGCCGATCGGCCTGATCGGCAGCCTCGGCATCTGCACCATCTTCTACCTGCTGGTTGCGGCGGGTGTCATCGGCACCGTCGGTGCGCAGCCGGTCGGTCTTGCGGGCGGTGAAGTGCTGGAGCCCGGCAGCCGCGAACTGACAGCTGCCTGCTCCGCCATCGGCGATCAGGCCGTGGTCTGTTCGAAGGAAGCGCTGGCCTGGACGCTGCGTGAAATCGGCTGGCCGCAGATCGGCAACCTGGTCGGGCTGGCAGCCATCCTGGCGCTGCCTTCCGTGATCCTGATGATGATGTTCGGCCAGACCCGCATCTTCTTCGTGATGAGCCGCGACGGCCTGCTGCCGCCCATCCTGTCCAAGGTGCACCCGAAGTTCCACACCCCGCACGTGATCACCATCATCACCGGCGTCTTCGTGTCGCTGTTCGCGGCCTTCTTCCCGGTCGGCGTGCTTGCCGACATCTCGAACTCCGGGACGCTGTTCGCCTTCGCCATGGTGGCCATCGCCGTCCTGGTGCTGCGCCGCACTGACCCGCTGCGCAAACTTCCCTTCCGAGTGCCGGCCATTATCCTGGTCGCGCCCTTGGCCGCGATCGGCTGCGTCTAATTGTTCTTCAGCCTCTCGACTGAGACCAAGCTGCTGTTCGTGGCCTGGGCCGCGAT
>JBARAF010000359.1:0-6303 GCA_049791695.1 Croceibacterium sp. | reverse complement strand
CGGCAGGGCCGTGGCCGCCGGCAGCGGGGTAAAGAAAAGCACGCTGACTTTCGGAGCCGGCGGCTTGGCCTTGGTCGAAGACCTGCAGTAACCCGCGGGCGGCCACCCCGGGGCAAACAAAAAGGGCGCGGGTGGCAGATGCCAACCGCGCCCTTTTGGGTATTGAGCAATCGGTGGTCAGGTTCAGGCGGCGGGAAGCGCTGCCTTGGCCTGGCCGATGATCACGCCGAAGGACGCGCCTTCGTTCATGGCGAGATCGGCCATCACCTTGCGGTCCAGTTCGATCCCGGCCAGCTTCACGCCGTGCATGAACTGCGAATAGGTCAGGCCTTCGGCCCGGACCGCCGCGTTGATGCGCTGGATCCACAGGGCGCGGAAGCTGCGCTTCTTCACCTTGCGATCGCGGTAAGCGTACTGACCGGCCTTTTCGACGGCCTGGCGGGCAACGCGGATCGTGTTCTTGCGGCGGCCGCGGTAACCCTTGGCCTGTTCAAGAATCCGCTTGTGCTTGGCGCGGGTGGTTACGCCACGTTTAATACGGGACATCGCTCAGTACTCCTTAATCGAGGCCGTAGGGCGCCCACTTCTTCACCGTGCGCGTATCTGCGTCGGCGAGGACAGTGGTCCCGCGGTTCTGGCGGATGTACTTGGCGTTGTGGCTGATCAGCCGGTGGCGCTTACCCGCGACACCATGCTTGAGTTTGCCAGTGGCCGTGAGCTTGAAGCGCTTCTTCACGCCGCTCTTGGTCTTCAGCTTGGGCATTTTCGTCTCCTCAGCAGGGACACGTCCAACCAGTCCTGGCAGCCCTTGTGGCCAGACCGGCAGATGAATCACGTGTCAGTGAAGCGGCGCCCCTAAGGGAGGCAGGGGCAAAAGGCAAGCGGACTCAGTGGTCGTCGTGGTCGTGGTCATGTCCATGGTCGGACCCCGCGCCCGCCATTGCTTCCAGCACATCGTCCAGCCGCGCCGGATCGCCCAGGGCCAGCACGTGCCCGGCGGAACCGCCGTGAAGGGGCTCGCCGTTCCAGTCACACATCAGGCCACCGGCCCCTTCGACCACCGGAACCAACGCGGCATAGTCGTGGATTTTCAGCCCGGCTTCGCAGACCACGTCGAGGAAGCCGGTCGCCAGCAGGGCGTAGTTGTAGCAATCGCCGCCCATGATCATCCGCTTGTGATCGGTCTTCTGCGCCAGGGCCATGAACACATCGCCTTCTTCCTGGCTGAAGTAATGCGGGCCGGTGGTGGCCAGGGCGGCGGCAGACAGATCGCGGCAGGCGCGGGTGGTTACCGGCACGCCGTTCAGGGTGGTCGGCCGCCCGGTAATGCCCAGCCAGCGTTCCGCCAGGATCGGCTGGTCGATCAGCCCCAGCACCGGGAACCCATCCACCAGCAGCGCCACCAGTGTGCCAAAGGTCGCCCGCCCGGCGAGGAACGCGGTGGTGCCGTCCACCGGATCGAGTACCCACTGGCGCCCGGAAATACCCTCTGTCACCCCGAATTCTTCGCCATGGACGCCATCCTGCGGCACCTCGGCGGTCAGGATGCGGCGCATCGCTTCTTCCGCTGCGCGGTCGGCAATGGTCACCGGAGTGGCATCCCCCTTGCGCTCCGATTCGATCGGGGTGCGGAAATGGGGCCGGATCGCCAGCCGCGCCGCATCGGCAAGGCGGTGGGCGAGGGCAATATCTTCGTCTCTGATTGTCATGAGTATCCGCGTTGCAATGGGGCTATGGTTACGCCAATATTACCGTTCGTTAGAATTCTACACCTTCGTGTCGACCGAATTATTGCGCCCTGGCAAGGGGTAGGGACGGTGCGGAGGCGCAAATGGGGGGGCGATTCGGGGTGGCATTTCCGCCAGCCATAGACCCGGCGATTTCGCCGCGGGCAGGTTTTTCACGCGGGGGGCAACCCTTGTCGTACAACCGCGCCCCTGCGGCGGACCTGGCCCCGTGGATCGGGCGGTTCTATGCCACCTATGTCGATGCCCCGGCCGGCCACCAGTTCGATTGCGGCATTTTCAACGATTGTTCGATGGCCCGAATCCAGCTGCGCGGTGAATGGGTGGCACAGACGGCCGACGGCACCCGCCGGATCGGCCGCGCGGCATTGCTGTTCGGCCCGCAATCGCGGGTGATGCGGGTGGCGGTGGAAGGCGGCTTCACCAGCATCGGCTTTTCCTTCCGGCCCGGGACCGGATACGCCCTGCACGGGCATCACATGAAGCAGTTGGTCGACCGGCTGGTGCCAGGCGAAGAGTACGGCTGGCCGGTGGAACAGGCCATGGACGCGCTGGACCAGTGCAAGGATGGCGAAGCGGCGGTCGATTGCCTGGAAGAACTGACCCGCAGACTGATCCAGCAACACGGTGCCCGGCTGCCTGATCCGCTGACCGCCCAGTTTGAACTGATCGCCCTGACCAACCCGGCGCAAAGCATTGCCGAATGTGCCCGCGCCTGCGGGGTGGACCGCAAGAAGCTGGAACGGGTGGTGCTGCGCGATTTCGGGATGTCACCCAAACAGGTGCTGCGCCGCGCGCGGGCGCTGGACATGGCCGCCTGGTTGCACGGGGTGGCCGATGCCGACGAAGGCAACGACCTGGCCTTGCGCTATTACGACCAGAGCCACCTGATCCGCGAATTCAGCGACCTGTTCGGAATGTCGCCCGGGCAGTTCGTGTCCCGCCCACTGCCGATCCTGACCCTGGCGCTGGAATCGCGCCAGGCCCACCGGCTGGAAACCCTCGCCCGGCTGGCCCCGGGGGCCAAACGTCCCTGGCAATGATCGGCCAGGGGACGGCTTAGGGTACTGGCCTTAGGGTACTGGCACCCGCAGTGGTTTGCCATCGGGCACGATCCAGCTGGACGTCGCCCGCACCCCTTGCGCCCCGGCCGTGCCGGAATGGACCGTGCCCGGCGCGATCCGCAGGCCCTCGCCCGGTTGCAGCACCACGTCGGGCTGGCCAACTCGGCTGACCACGGCGCTGCCGCCCAGCACGAACAGGAATTCCTCGCCATGATGGTAATGGGCCGGAATCGTTCCGCCCGGCGGCATCGACAGGTCTCCCACCACCAGCGACAGCCCCGGCGCACCGGCGATGGGGCCGCGCAGCACTTCGTTGGCACCCGGCGGCGGCTGGTAAATGGCGAGCGGGGCCGGATGCGCGGAGCAACCAGCGAGCAGCAGTCCAGGCAGCAGAGCGGGCAGCAGGCCCGCCAACCGCGCGGCGAGGGTGCCGCGATCAGTCAAACAGGCTGGAAACACTGCTTTCATCAGCAATGCGGCGGATCGCTTCACCGATCAGCGGGGCGACCGGCAGGATGCGGATGCGCGGGGAATCCATCGCCGCATCGGTCGGCAGGATCGAATCGGTGATCACCAGTTCGGTCAGCGCCGATCCGGTAACCCGCGCCACGGCCCCGCCCGACAGTACGCCGTGGGTGATATAGGCCGCCACGCTTTTCGCCCCGGCGTTCATCAATGCCTGGGCGGCGTTGCACAGGGTGCCGCCCGAATCGATGATATCGTCGATCAGCACGCAGGCACGGCCTTTCACATCACCGATGATGTTCATCACTTCGGATTCGCCCGGCCGTTCGCGGCGCTTGTCGACGATGGCGAGCGGGGCATTGTCCAGCCGCCGGGCCAGCGCGCGGGCGCGCACCACACCGCCCACGTCGGGCGAAACCACCATCAGGTCATCCCCGCCGTACCGCGCCAGGATATCCGCCGCCATCACCGGGGCAGCATAGAGGTTGTCGGTCGGAATATCGAAGAAGCCCTGGATCTGCCCGGCGTGCAGATCGACCGACAGCACGCGGTTGGCCCCGGCCTGGGTAATCAGGTTGGCCACCAACTTGGCCGAAATTGGCGTACGCGGGCCAGGTTTGCGATCCTGCCGGGCATAGCCGAAATAGGGGACGACCGCCGTGATCCGCTTGGCGCTGGCGCGGCGCAGGGCGTCGATCGCGATCAGCAGTTCCATCAGGTTGTCGTTGGCCGGGAAGCTGGTCGACTGCATCACGAACACGTCTTCCCCGCGGACGTTCTCGTGGATTTCGATGAACACTTCCTCGTCCGCGAACCGGCGCACGCTGGCGTCAGTCAACGGGATTTCGAGATAAGCGGCAATCGCACGCGCAAGTGGCAGGTTCGAATTGCCGGCCATCAGTTTCATTGCGGGAAGGCCTTATATTGCGCGCGGGGCTGTCCTGCCGCAGCCTCTAACCCAGCGTCACATGAATGCAACCTGCGATCGCAGCAAAGGCGGGAAAAGCGGCCACCGGGGCGGCATCTGCTCCTCAGTCGGTCAGTCTTTCAGCCGGTGTTCGCCCTTGATCCAGCGAACCGTGCCGGTGCTGGCGCGCATCACCACGCTTTCGGTGCTGAGCACGGCCGGGCCATGCGGGCGGCTGTGACGCTTCACCCCGCTGAGCAGTGAACCATCGGTGACGCCAGTGGCGGCAAAGATGCAATCGCCCTTGGCCAGGTCTTCCAGCTGGTAAATCCGGTCGAGGTCCTCGATCCCCCACTTGCGGGCGCGCGCGCGTTCATCATCGTTGCGGAACAGCAGACGGCCATTGAACTGCCCGCCAACGCAACGCAGGGCCGCAGCGGCCAGTACGCCTTCCGGCGCCCCGCCCGAACCCATGTAGATATCGATCGTGGTGTCTTCATCAGTGGTGGCGATCACGCCGGCCACGTCACCATCGGGGATCAGCTGGATGCCGCAGCCGATGGCGCGCAATTGCGCGATCAGGTCTGCATGGCGTGGCCGGTCGAGTACACAGACAATAATTTGCGCCGGTTCAACGCCCTTGGCAGCGGCCACGGCTTCCACATTTTCCTGCACCGATCGTTCCAGGCTGATCACGCCCTGCGGATAGCCGGGGCCGACCGCCAGCTTTTCCATGTACACATCCGGCGCGTTCAGCAGGCAGCCTTCTTCCGCAGCGGCCAGCACCGCCAGCGCATTGGGGCCCGCCTTGGCGGTGATGGTGGTGCCCTCCAGCGGGTCGAGCGCGATGTCGATCTTCGGTCCCTTGCCCGGCGCGCCGCCAACCTTTTCACCGATGTACAGCATCGGCGCTTCGTCGCGTTCGCCTTCGCCGATCACCACGGTACCGTCGATGTACAGTTCGTCGAACGCGCGCCGCATGGCTTCCACGGCAGCGGCATCGGCGGCCTTTTCATCCCCCCGACCGACCAGCGCCGCAGCGGCAATGGCCGCGGCTTCGGTCACGCGGACCATTTCCAGCACCAGCACGCGATCGAGCACGCTGCTGGCGGGGGTGGCATTGCTGGAAGTCATCAGGCAGGTCCCGGATATAGCTCTATGATCAGGTGGCCACCGATTAGGGGGCCAGTGTGACAAAGTCGAGCGTGGCCGGACAGGGCAAGGGCCGGGTGGACACTTTTGCCGGTTGCATTCACCATCAATTCACCGAACCTAAGGCGATTGGCGGACCGCGATGGGCCACAAAGGGGTTGTTGGTGCGAGCTTTTGCAAAATTAACCTGCGCCGCAATGCTCGTCCTGCCAGCCCCGGCCCTCGCACAGGATTCCGCTCCCCCTCCAGCCAGCCCGGCGCAAGCCAGTCCGGAGCAGGCCAGCCCTGCACAAGAAGGGGAAGCCGCGCCGTCACCCGCCCTGCTAACGGCGGAACAGGCGCTGGAAAGGGCCAGCGCCCTTTATGCGGTGCGCGTGCCCCGCGCCGATCCGTGCCCGCCGCAGAAGGCGGGCGAGATTGTCGTCTGCCGGCGGCTGGAAGATCCGGAAAGCCTGCGGGTGCCCAGCCCGACGGACGACGCCATTGCCAATGGCCAGGCCGTGGGCGACGGCGTTCCGCGCGCACCGGACCTGTTCGGAATACCCGGCAATGGCGTCAGCATCGGCTTTGGCAGCGTGCCGCCACCGGCATTGATGATCGACCTGAAGGCGATTCCCGAACCGCCCGCCGGGTCTGACGCGGCGGCCTATGGTTATGACGAGTACGGCGATCCTGTCGCCGCACCTGCCGCCCCGCCCGCCGGAAATTAAGCCAGCAGCTGCATCACCAGCGGCGGTTCGACCAGGCTGGGCGAACCTTCCAGCAGGGCCAGGGCCTTGCTGACGGCGCTTTCCGGCCCTTCGTGGCTGACCATCGCCACCAGCACTTCGCCGCCTTCTTCCGGCCGGCCATGCTGGATCATGCTTTCAATCGAGACCCCGGCATCGCGCATCGCGGCGGTGATTTCTGCCAGTACGCCGGGCCGGTCGGCCACGGTGAAGCGCAGGTAGCTGCGGCTGCGGCGCTGGCC
>JBARAF010000358.1:0-2023 GCA_049791695.1 Croceibacterium sp. | reverse complement strand
ATAGACGCCCGGCCCGGCGCGATTCGCGGGCGGCTGGTCAACACCCCGGCGATGCCGGAACGTCACTCGGCCGCCGACTTCGACGCAATCGAGGACCGCAGCCTGCTGGACCCGGTGCGCAAGCGGGCGGATGTGTAAGACAGCTTGATCGAACGGGCGCGCCCGCTATAGGGCGCGCTTCCGACGATGCTGGGGCGTAGCCAAGCGGTAAGGCACCGGTTTTTGGTACCGGCATGCGCAGGTTCGAATCCTGCCGCCCCAGCCAGTTGCTGAAAACGACGGTTTTCCGCGGTCTTCACACACACTGGCGAATGAGTGCCGGCCGCGCTGGTCGGTTCAGCCTTCAGCCGCGCAGGCGATAGCCGACCCCGAGTTCGTTCAGCACCAGTTCCGGGCGCGACGGGTTGTCTTCCAGTTTCACGCGCAGGCCACGTGCGGCGACGCGCAGGTATTCCACATCGTCATCATGGCCCGCGCCCCAGATTGAACGGAGCAGGTGGCGGTGGGTGACGACCCGTCCGGCATTGGCGGCCAGTTCTGCCAGCAGGGCAAATTCCTTGGGGGTCAGGTGGACCTGTTCCCCGGCCTTGCGGACATGGCGCCGGTCCAGGTCAATCTCGACATCGCCGAACAGCTGCACCGCCTGCACTTGGGGCAAGCGGCGATGGCGCAGTGCGGTGCGGATGCGGGCCAGCACTTCTTCGGTGTCGAACGGCTTGGTGATGTAATCGTCAGCCCCAAGGTCCAGCGCAGCGACCTTCTGCTCGGTTTCGTTGCGGGCGGAGATGACCAGCACTGCCACCCCGGCACTGCGGATCAGGCCGATCAGTTCCAGCCCGTCGCGATCGGGCAGCCCAAGATCCAGCAGCACCACGTCGGGCTTGTCGATTGCCAGGCTGGCCAATGCGGCGCGGGCGCTGTCGGCTTCGATGATCTCGTGGTCCGAACGGCGCAGGCAGGATGCCAGCAGGCGGCGGATGGCCGGTTCATCATCCACGATCAGGATCTTGCTAGGCATCGAAGGCTCCGGGTTGCACCAGCAGGCCTTCCGGCGCGACCAGGGCGAATACCGCACCCTTGCCACTTGCGCGATTGGCACAGGTCACCGCCAGTCCCATTGCCTCGGCAAACCCCTTGACGATGGCCAGGCCCAACCCGGTCCCGCCCGTCCGGTCGCTGCCTTCGATGCGGTAGAAGGTGTCGAACACCCGTTCCTCCTCCCCCGGCGGCAAGCCCGGTCCTTCATCGACCACTTCCAGCGCGAGCCCGGCGGGCAGCCGCCGCGCCTGCACAAGGATTTCCGATGCCGGGCGGCCGTACTTGGCCGCATTGTCCAGCAGGTTGATCAGGCAATGGTGCAGCAATTGCGGATCCAGCCGGACCAGCGGCAGATCGGGCGGAATGGCAATGCGCAGGGTCCGTTCCGCCAGTGCGGCGCGCAGATCGTGCACCGCGCTGGCAACGGCTTCGATCAGGTCCACCGCTTCGGCCCGGCGGGCCAGCGCGCCTGCTTCGATCCGCACCATGTCGAGCAGGTTGGCGACAAACCGGTTAAGCCGCTGCGCTTCGGCCAGGGCCCCGGCAAGCTGGTCCCGCTGTTCCGGCCCCGACGGCTCGATTGCCTGCAACTGGCCCAGAATGGCCGTCAACGGGGTGCGCAGGTCATGGCCGACAGAGGACAGCAAGGCACCGCGGAGCCGGTCGCGTTCTTCCAGCCGCGTCAGGCTGGCCATTTCGTCTTCCAGTTCCATCCGCTGGATCGCCAGGGCCGCCTGATCCAGCAGGCTCAGCAGCAGCGGCAGTTGGTCGGGCCGCAAGGGGCTGGCACTGCCCGGCGCGCTGATCCCGAACACACCGATCACCTCGTCGCCTGCGAACAGGGGGTGGAACAGCCAGTCTGAAGCGGTCAGCGTGTCCGATCCCCGGCCGGCAGCCTGGTTGTTGTCAAACGCCCAGCGGGCAGCGGCCTGTTCCAGCGCTTCGATCCGGGTATCGGGCGGTGCCGCGGCCAGCACTTCCAGCC